>JABIFK010000772.1 GCA_018650745.1 Candidatus Latescibacterota bacterium
CCGTAAGGCGTGATGTCGCTTTTGGCGGCTTTCATGACTTCACGTGACCACTTTTGTGCCAACCAGGGTGCACCAACATAATTGAACAGGTGTGCAAAGTGCGTGCAGGGTTGGTTGCCGTATTCGATGACATTTTCTTGGTGTTTGGCATGGGGAGCGATGATGTGATGTGATGAAGCAGAAATGACAATAGGTTTTCTGATTGTTACTTTGAGCACAGCGAAGCGTCTCATCAATGACTTGATGAGACGCTTCAGCCGCTTAAACTCCACCAGAGACACGAGCTTTTTAATATCATGTTTTTGCTCAATGATTTCCTGCATTGGTAAACGGTTTAATCTTGTTTCTGCTCCCATGTGTGGGAGAAGGTGGCCGAGCGCAGCGAGGTCGGATGAGGGCCAAAGATACGTTATTTCATTCTGGGGAAGAGGATCAGTTTTTCTTTTTTGTGTAATGTCTCTATCGCTTTTTGAGCACCATCGGGTATGATGGGTTCATAGAGTTCGGATGCGACTTGTATGAGGTAGGACACATTGTTCAATGTTATTTTTGCATCTTCCGCTTCTTGTTTCCAAGGTTCTTTTTCGTGGACGAACTGGTTTCCCTTGGAAACGATTTCATTGATGATGCTTACTGCGTCGTGCAGCTCAAAGTCTTCATATGCTTTTTCGGCTTTATTTTTCATCTCATCTACTTCGGCTTTGAAGTCGCTTTCGATCGCGGAAGCGTCTAAGATGTCAATGTCTTTTTGATTGCCCAGATGAATGATGCGATTTAGAAGGTTGCCATAGCTGTTTGCAAGGTGTGCGTTATACGCTTCTTTTAAATCTTCTTCTCGGTAGCTGCTGTCTGTGTAAGGTCGTAAAACGCCGAGCATGTAAAAACGGCAAATGTCAGAACCATACTTTTCGTATTGCTCAAGAGGTGAGACCACGTTGCCAATTGTCTTGGACATTTTTTGACCGTCTGGGCCAAAGATGGTTCCGTGCACCAGTAGTTTTTTTGTAAATGGAAGGCCCAGCGCCGCGAGCATGCCTTGCCAAATAGCGCCTTGAAAGCGCAGGTTATCGGGGCCACAGATTTGAATGCCCGGCCACCAACTGTTGAACCGCTCCAAGTCGTTGTCAAATCCCAATACACGAATGTAATTTGTTAAGGCGTCGAACCAGACGTATATGGTGTGCTCTGGGTCGTTGGGTACTTCAATACCCCAAGGTAGATTCTTACGATTTCGAGAAATGCTGATGTCTTCCATGTCTTTTAGGAAATTCAGCAGTTCTTGTTTTTTTGCAGCTGGTTTTAAGAAGTCGGGATTTTCTTCTAAATAAGAAATGATCGCTTGTGAATATTTGGAGAGTTGGAAAAAGTAGTTTTCCTCCGAATATTTCACAGGCACGGTGCCGTGATCTGGACACTTGCCATCGATCAAGTCTCGTTCGAGGTAAAATGACTCGCAGCCTACGCAATAAAGACCTTCGTAATGTTTTTTGTAGATGTCGCCCTTTTCATTACAAATTTCCCACACTCTTTTGGAACCGACATGATGGTCTTCTGCTGAGGTGCGATAGAAGTGGTCATGCTCTATTCTGAATTTTGAGCAGAAGCTGAGCCATTCGGGTACCAATGCGTCCAAATATTTCTCGGGTGTGGTATCATGATCGTGTGCTGTTGTGAAGACTTTGAGGCCGTGTTCGTCTACGCCCACATTAAAGAAGACGTTTTCTTTGCCCAACTTTTTCTTGAAATATCGCGCATATGCATCCGCTTGAAAAAATTCGATTGCATGCCCCACATGTGGGATGGCATTTGCATATGGCAAGGTTGTAGTGATGTAAAATTTGTTGATGGTTTTCTCCTTCGGTTAATCTATTTATTTGCGAGTTTTAGAAGTATGTGTTTTAACGTTGTCACTGTGAGGTCAAATATACAGAAAAAGATATCATAAACAATTATGATATACAATGCTTCAGTTGCCAATGGTATTTAAAATAAGGTTATGAGATAAAAAATAAGCCAAGAACGGAGGCATGTGTAGACTCCTGTCTTGGCTTATTGCGTTCTATGCTTTTTGGTCTGGTCTTTTAATCCGGTCGCTGCTCTATTCTATTTCAGGTAGACACTGCCCTTCTGGGTGTGATCGCCTCTTCTCCCACGTGCTCCCGAATCCATTCACGCAGGGGTACGTCTTCTTCCTTCGGGCTGGTGTAACCGAAGCCGCCCGTCGGCCCGTGTCCGAGCAGTTGACGACGAATCGGATCGCTGCCCTCGATCAGATGCGCGACCGTCTGGTCATCGCGAGGGCGCAGCCATCGGTAGCTGTAACCGTAGAAGAGCGCCTTACGGCAGACGTCCGAAGCGTTTGACGTTGCGGTGTGCCAGATACGCCGATCAAATACCACCGCACCACCGCGCGGTACGAACACTGGCACCGCACCATCGGGTGGGATGGTGCGATCACCGGTCGGCTGGAAGTCCTTCAACTGACTGCCCGGCACCACCCAGAAGTTTGCCATCCCCTCTTTCATGCAGTCACTCAGGAAGTACGCCACCTTCAGCGACACCATTGGGCGTGGGGTGTACTCCAGGTCGAGATTGAGTTGACCGGAGTCTTGGTGCCAGGCCTGATGTTTCACCTCACGATCTTCCGGCGCCTCCGGTGGGCTATACGCGATGACAGAATGATAGATTTGAATGTTCCAGCCCAGTAGTTCCCAGACCTTGGGTAGCGCGGTCGGCAGATCGACAAGATCTAACAGCGAAGGATCACGCCACATCACGTCGCGTATGGTCATACGCGCGTGGGGACTGATGCCACGCTCTGCTCTGACTTCGGTGTCTGCTTTATCACAGGCCTGCTCGAGCGTCAGGATTTCAGCTTCGGTTAGCAGGTTTTCGAGAACGACATATCCTCGTTCTTCAAATTCCTGACGTTCGGTGTCTTTTAATGCGTGTTCGAGACAGCTCGGGTCCATGATATCTCCAATCGTTAGTCCGTGTGGATTGTTGCCGCTAGAAGAGATTCGGGCGTTGCGGAAGGTAAATTGGGATCGGCCCCGCGTTCGAGAAAGAGTTTGACGAGCTTTTTGCGGTTAAAGCGTGCGGCCCAAGCCAAAGGCGTTGTTTTGATTTTGCCGTCTATGGCATTAATTTCAGCCTGTTTTTCTAAAAGCAGGCGGGCTAAAACGACCAACATATCTTCATTGACATGAGTTGTGCCATAATGTTCATCGGATAAATAGTGTAAGGCTGAGATGTTATCGGGGCCTTTGTGATTTGGATCAATGCCGTATTCGAGCAATTGCTTCATGACTGTTTCACAATGATCCCAATTCCGTTGGTCGCGGTATGGGTTATAATAAGCATATTGGAGGGTGTGATAAAGCAAACCTATACCGCTGGCCCTCCAGGTATCGTTCGATTTCTCTAATTTAGGTTTTTTGTCTAGGCACATGGTGACCACATTGGGGTCACCGGCACGTACGCCCCAAAACAGAAATTCGTGCAAAATACTTTGTGCACCTTTGGAATCTTTTGATTCGTTGGGACAACGGTCTAACAATTCGCGGATCATGAGGTAGTTTTTGGATGATACATAGTGGCCCAATAAAGGTTTGCCACCCATGACAATGATGCGATCAATCAGAGCTTGATCCTCACATTTGAGCGCGGTGTCTACAATACCTTTTTTTCGAAAATTGGGGGGTGTGACAAGTGAAACATAATAAATCGTAACTTGTGAAATCAACCGATAACACAACAAAAACCATCTAAGCCATGTCGCCCCATTCTTCTCCGCTGCGAAAATCAAAGCTGGTCGACAAACCGGCATCCACGGGCACGAGCGCACCAGTAATACCTGCAGCATCGTCAGACAATAAAAAGTTGACCGTTTTTGCAACGTCCTCCGGAGCTAAGAGTCTGCCGAGGGGATTGCGATCTGTTCGCATGTTCAAAACAGATTCGGGATCATCTGCTTTGCTTAGGTGATATCGGAAGAGCGGTGTGTCGGTTACACCGGGGCACACACAGTTTACGCGAACGCCTTGGCGGGCATGATCCATCGCCAGGACTTTGCTCAGTTGTAAAATCGCACCTTTCGATGCACAATATGCAGCAAGGCCTTGTTCGGCCATATGTGCGTCGATAGAACCCATGAGAACAATGGATCCACCGCCCACCTCAATCATACCAGGTAATAAGGCGCGTGTACCATAGACGGAACCCATCAAGTTGACGCTCAATACTTGGTGCCAGTCTTCGTCTGTCAGTTCGAGGATCGAACCTACTGTGACAATGGCTGCATTGGATACAAATAGGGTTGGTACACCACTTAAATCGCTTTTAGCGTAAGAGACTATTTTGTCCCACGTGTTTGTATCTGTCACGTCGCCAAGAAGGGGATGGATGTTCTCGCGTCCTGAGAGGTCCGCTAACTTCGCTTCATCTCGGTCTACAGCTATGACAACTGCACCTTGTTTTGCGAGTACCTCTACTGTTGCCAATCCAATGCCAGATGCGCCACCGGTTACCACGGCAATTCTTCCTTTATGTGATGCCATACCTTCTCCTTCAAATAGAGAGCGTTTTGATTTTGGTCTCTTTAAGATGCAAAGATCGTGGGATAACCGCGTAGACTGATGCGGTGAATTAAACGTGTGTCGTGAGGGCCTGTGGCAGCTGCTATAGGTGTGGCACTGTGCATGGTTGTTGGATTGTCCCACATGACCAAGTCGTGTACTGAATGGGTATGTTGCGTGATAAATTGATCTTGAAATGCGTGGTCACAGAGTTCTTGGAGAAGCTTTTGGGCGTCTTCTTGTTTCATGCCTTTGATGCCTTGTGTTGTTCCGGTGATGGCATAGAGTGTTTTTTGGCTGGTGATGGGGTGGCGTCTGACCACGGGATGATATACGGTCGTGCCTTGATCCCAGCCTTTTGGAGCTATGGGTGTGTGATCACCTGGTCGTGCTGTGATGGCAATGCCGTGTCGGTGTTCTACAATCAGGTCTTCAATTTGTTCTTGCACGGTTGTGGGGAGTGCTTCATAAGCGGCGACCATATCACAGAATAGTGTTTCGCCACCTGTGTTGGGTGCTTGAACGGAATACAGCAGTGTGGCCGATGAGACTTCTTTTTTAAAGGATTGGTCTGTGTGCCAATGTGCCGCGCCTCTTTTTTCTTTTTTGGAATCGGTGTCGATATTGGTCATGCGTGCAATTTCTGGATAATCTGCATCTGTTAAACTCAATGGAATGGGATCTCCCACACGTTTCGAAAAAGCCAATAGTTCTGCTTGTGTAAGACCCTGTGTCTTGAGTACCACCATGCGATGTTCATATAGATTTAAGAGCAGGTGCTTCAATTCTTCATCGGAGATGTTGGGCACGTCGATGTCTGTGATTTCGATGCCAAACTTTCCGGGCAATGGTTTGATGTTTGATGTGGGTTCCATGCGGGCATGCTTTCTGTTTTATCCTACGATTTTATGATGTGTGGTTGAAGTGTGACAACTTTATTGTGCCTCAATTCGATTCTGGTGTGATGTTTCCTGATATGACAACGTTGTTGCCTTTGATGCCATCTGAGATGGTAGCGATGTTGTTGGTGATGACATAGTCTGTGAGGGTGCCAGACTTGCTCGTGTTTTTGAGAACAATACCGTTGGGCTGCGTGTTGGATACGGCGACGTTTCGAATGCGCAAATGGGAGAATACGTTGTCTTCACTTATGAGATAGGTGAGACCGCTGGCGAAATTTCCCGTGCCTTTATTGAGTGTGAGGCCATCGACAACAACGTTGCCTGTATTTTCAATGAGAACGGCGCTCACATCACCACTGCCGGTGATTGTGAAATCGCGCATGGCAACATCGCTGCACCCGTCTATGTGTACGGCAGGTCGCTCGCCACTGTGGTCAATGATGTGTACATTGTCGAGGGTGAGGCGGTTTGTGTGGGAGATGTCCAAGGGTCTTTCGCAACGCTCGGCAACCACGTCACGAATGGTGAGATTGGAGTGTCCGAAGGGACGGTTGGCTGTGCGGATGGCATGGCGGCAATCTATGGCATAAACATCTTGGATGACGATGTTGTTGTTGATCTGTTTTGGTTTTTTATGGTCTTGCACATCAATGGCGTACACACAATTCTTTGCGAAGACTGTGCGGACGGTGATGTTTTCTGCGCCGTCGCTGACTTCTACAACACCGCGCAATTTGCTGTTGATGCCGTGAATGTTTTCGACAAAGACGTTACGTACTTTGAGGCCGTCGGTACGGCCAGACCCTGAGATGGATACAACATCACGAACAACACCTTCACCGACGATGTCGCGTACGACCCCCCCGACGATATCGCCTCCATCCCTTACGGTGTTGATTTCGACTCCGTCTTTGGAGCTGTTGACAAAGCGCCCACGTTCAACGCGAAATTTACCTATTTCAATAGTGATGAGAGGGGCGCGGTTGACTTGTTCTACAGTGGCCGTATTGCCATAAAGCTCGAAGTCAGTGATGGCGACGTTTTCACTTGTTACACGCAGAATAGATGTTTTGCCAAGGCTGTCTGTGAGTGCAGCGTTGAGGCCTTGAATGGTGAGCGGTTTGTTGATGAGAACCGTGGCTGATATGATGAGGCGTTCGTTGCGGTCACAGAGAATGGTGGCGTAAGGCGAGGCGGTGTCTATTGTTTTTTGAAGGTCTTGGCCTTGGTGGTGGATGATTTGCGCGGAGAAGGTAGAAGATGTAAGGAATAAAAAAAGGCATAGAATGTGTAAAGATTTGCTCATTTGGATTCTCCTGTGCAGGGAATAGGGGTGTTGGATCTATTCACATGGTAATTTTTTAATAAAATGAAAGCGGAAGGATAAGCAGAATCCATAGTGCCCAGACGATTGCGAAAATAGAAATGCGAGCAAGAGATTCACGAAGTTTAAGCGCCCAGGTTTTGGGTTGCGCGCGCCAGATGGTGATGATGATGACAACAAGCATGAGGAGTGTTATGACATTCCAACCCAGTACAGCATACCGATTGGGTGTGAGCCCGTATGTGTAGGTGCGATAGATGATGGCGGATAGGGCATAAAGATTGAGTAAACCGGTTAAGATGCAGAGAACGTGCAAGGCATGCCGCAACAGTGTTTGTTGCCGAAGCGTTTGGCCATCGGTATAGGCAACGGAGAGCGCGACCAGAACGAGAATGGCCATGATGGTGGCATTGTAGATAATGAGAACATTGCGTTCTTCAAAAGGGCGCCAGAAGTAGGCTGGGATAAAATAGAAAATATAAATGGCCAATACGCCGAGTGTGAGGGGTAAGAGCAGGCGGGTGAGGCCCGACGTCCAGTTTTGTGCTGTGGGCGAAGTGGATGGATTGTAAACACTGGCAAGGGCTAAGAGAGAAATGGTACCGATACTCCAGGCAATCGCTTTTTGCATGGTGTGATCAGAAAACTGGATATCCATGGCATTAAAGATGCCGTAAGTGAGCATTAGAAAAATCATAAAGGCACCAAAATAGATGCCGCCCGTCAGAATGGTTTCGACCGATTTGACAGAAAAGGCATGAAATTGTGTGGCGGGGTTGTTGTGTTTTTGAACCACGCAGATTCCAACAGACGCCCAGATGACAAAGGGTAAATGAAGTGCCACCAATATGGTGATGGTATCACTGTAGCCCCAGAATAGGAATGCCATGAGAGTACCTATTGCGGCAATAATGATGCCCCATAATGTGTGGTGTCGGCTGTCTGTTTTGGTTGATAGAAAAGAGAGGATTGCCAGCGCGAGGATAGGACTCCATCCGAGCCAAAAAGGAGCGTGCTCTGGGTTGGGAAATGGCACAGGGGGGTGATTGCCGGATAACAGAAGAAATAGGAAACCCAACATCATACTGATTCCAATGGCTTTTTGCCAGTGCTTGTTTTGTGCGGTGTGTGTTTCTAATGTGTCACCTGTAGGTAATAGATCCAAGCGATAGGCCCAGGCCAAAAAGAGTGCGTGTTGGGGCTGGTCGACAATACACTGTTCTATGGCCTCTTTGAATGCGTGTGTTTCGCCATCTGTGATCGCTTGTCTGTATATATGCTCTAAATCTGCGGCATTATTTTGAGCATGCTGGATGGTGTCTTTCAAGGGCATACTTTTACCTCATTCGACGGATGGTGTTCACTAGACGTACCAAAATATACAACCGCAATATCGAATGGTTCATCTTTCGGCTTTGTAGCTGGTTAAATTACTCATAGCGTGCGTATAAAGTAGTAAGCTTCGTGTTGGGTGTCTGGGTGGATGCTGTAGCCCATTTTAAGTTTGAAGGCATAGTTTGGCTGGTAAATTGACGTTTTCAATGTAGTTCAAGTTGTATGTGACAGCAATTGTAAATATGCTTTGTTTTTATTTTTTTTGCATTATTATCATCGGCACCTAAAACACTCATATTCAATTTTCTACCTGTTCTTTAAAGGAGAACGAGAGATGGACAGCACAACGTCATCAGTGGCGGAGCCGTCTGAAGTGTATCGCGCCCCAGCTTTTGCAGATTTTAACCCTGAGCATACAGCACCAGGTGCGACGCCCGAGCGGTTGGCACATTTGGCCGAACACAGTTTTGTGATTATTAACGATTTTGTCGACAGCCCTTGGATTCCGAAACTTCGAGAAGCGGGTCGACGTGTGACGAAGGCGTGTGCCCCCGAGTTGGGTTATAGCAAACTTGACAGCTCCAAAGGATATGTACATCGCGCAAAAGCCAATGAACCTTGGGCCATTCGCGGGTTGATACATCCGGCGTTTGGTGAGCCCAGCTTTGCTGAGTTTCATGGTTCCACAGAAATGTTAGATTTTGTGGCGTCTTGGTGTGATGGGCTTCAAGCTGAAGATTTGACCATGAGCGGCATGCTGCTGTGGAGCAACCCCCGGCAGAATGAACACAGCCTGAGTTGGCATCGGGATGTGACGTGGTGGGGCACTGGGAAGCCTTATTTCTCTCAGCAAGAAGTGCGCGGAGAAGGACCAGAGGATTATTCCGAGGAAGTTGAAAAAGTTCGCTGGGAAGAAATTCGCGAAAAGAACGCGAAGGCGATTCGGGAGCGGAATGGGGTGAGCATGTTTTTGGCATTGGCTGATGATGAATGCCACGAGCTGATTCCCGGTAGCCATAATCGGTGGCGTACACCTTATGAACATGATGTGTTGCTTCCAAAAAAAATGAAAGAGCAGGGTGTACCGCACACACCGAGTTGGAATGGCAAAGATCCATTGCCCAATCAAGTGGCCGTTCGGCTTAAGCCTGGTGAGGCGCTGATCCGTCAGGGGGCTAATATTCACAATGGACATACCGTTCCTGAGCGGGAACGTAATAC
>JABIFK010000761.1 GCA_018650745.1 Candidatus Latescibacterota bacterium
TAAAACACCTCACGATGCAAAGATTTTGGGCACGGACGGTATGATTGGTGTAGGTCCTTCGTTTTGGAATGGCACAAAAGCCACATTGACTGTGGGGGGGAAAGAAGAGGTTGTGGAATTACCCCATAAAGGCAACGGGTATGAATTTGAGGCCGAAGAGGTTGCGCGATGTGTGCGTGCAGGAAAAATTGAGAGTGATATCATTCCGCATGATGAAACGTTGGCCTTGATGGGCACGTTGGATACTGTGCGTGCGCAGGTTGGGTTGAAGTATCCGATGGAATAAATTTGATGGATGAGGGTTTTTAAATATATATATATATATGGAAACCTCATATCTGATTGTTGGGCAAGCCCCTGCTGCCATAATTGAAGTTTTGGGCATCCACGGGGGGATGCCCCTACGGTTAAGGGCACTTTAACTATTATAATTGATGTAAATTCCATAATTAATGATTTAGTACTAGAAGAAAGGGATTGAAAACATGCCAATGGAATATGGAAGTATTGAAGGATTGGACAAAAAGATTTCGCGCATTTTGCATGGTACGATTATGCTGAAGAGCGATGCAGAAGAAGAAGGTTTTGCATTATTGGATGGTGTGTATGCATTGGGCGTAAATGCGTTTGATTGTGCGCACATTTATGGGGGCGGTCAGTGTGAGCGTGTGTTGGGCAAATGGATTGAGTCGCGTGGCGTGCGGGATGAGGTTGTGATTTTGACCAAGGGTGCACACCACAGCGGGGATCGTAAGCGTGTGACGCCTTTTGATATTACATCGGAGTTACACGATTCGTTTGCACGTTGTCGTACCGACTTTATTGATATCTATGTGCTGCACCGCGATGATCTTGATGCAGAAGTGGGGCCCATTGTTGAAGTTTTGAACGAGCATAAAGCAGCTGGTCGTATTGGTGTGTTTGGCGGGTCTAACTGGACCGTGCCGCGTCTTCAAGAGGCCAATGAATATGCGTATAAACACAATTTGGAGGCTTTTACGGTGAGCAGCCCAAATTACAGTTTGGCTGAGCAAGTGAAAGAACCTTGGGCTGATTGTATCAGTTTGAGTGGGCCAGAGAATGCAGATAATCGGGCTTGGTACGCCGAGCAAAAGATGCCTTTGTTTACGTGGTCGAGTTTGGCACAAGGGTTCTTTTGTGGGCGGTTTACGCGTGAGACATTTGAAGATTACAAAGAAAATTTGCCGGGTTCTTGTGTGGACGCGTATTGTTATGAACCGAATTTTACACGCTTGGATCGTGCGGGTGAATTGGCTGCCGAAAAGGGCTTGAGTGTGCCACAGGTTGCCCTGGCTTTTATCTTGAATCAGCCATTAAACATTTTCTCATTGATTGGTGTGTTTCATCCCGATGAATGCAAAGCCAATATTGAAGCATTGAATCTGAAACTGAGTGAAGCCGAGTTGGATTGGCTGGATTTAAAACGCGATGACAGATAACAACTTACAGACACAGTGGGCAGAAGAGGGCTATGTGGTGGTTCGGGGTTTGTTTGACCCGAACCGCACGGCCCGCTTGCGCGATATTTGTTTTGATGTATTGAAACAGTGGCGGGTGTGCAACCCTGAAAAAGGGGCGCCTGGTGGTGGCCCTGAAGCGACGGTGATGCGTCATTTAAATCATTCGGGTTATTTTGGCGATGACCGAGTAGATTTGATTGAATTAATGCATGCGGTTGCCGATGTGAATGTGTTGGATTTGGTGCGTACGATTTTGCAAGGCGATCCGTTGTTTCGGTGCACGAGTTTGTTTTTTAACCCACAAGAAAACAGCCGAGATGGCAATTGGCACCGGGATACACAATTTCGGTCCGAAACGGATGATGAAGAGCGGAAGAAGGTTTTGTCTCGGCAGGGGTTTGGGACGAGTGTGCAATTGCAGGTGGCACTCGTAGAGAGCGATGATGTGGAGTTTGTGCCAAGGTCTCACCTACGGTGGGATACGGATGAAGAATATTATATTCGCAAGGCAGAGGGTGGGAAGAACAACAAGTCGGATGCGATGCCCAATGCGATGCGTTTGGCGCTTGAGCCGGGTGATGCGGTTGGTTTTAATCCGGCTGGGTTACATCGCGGGCGTTATCACACCGATCGGTTACGTCATACGTTGATGCTGACGTATACGCGTGTCGATGTGCCGATGAGTGATTATTTTTCACATCAACCTTGGTTTTTAGAGTCCGGTTATTTGGATGGTTTGAACACTGATGCTCGGCCATTTTTCGAAAATTTCAAATCACAATATCAGGCCGATTGGGTTGAAACTTCTGAGTAAATGGAATTGATGATGTTGATTTTATTTAAGCGATTGGGCATGTCTTGTTTGATGGGGCTTCTTGTTTTTGGGAAGCCCTTTTTTGCGTTTGCACAAGAACGACCCAAGGTGGCTTTGGTTCTCAGTGGTGGGGGTGCACGTGGTGCGGCGCATATTGGGGTGTTGCGTGCGTTGAATAAAGCGGGTGTGCCTATTGATATGATTGTGGGTGCAAGTTATGGTGCTTTGGTGGGAGGATTGTATGCGGTGGGATATTCGGCAGATGATGTGGCGCGTATTGTAACGGCGATTGATTGGGGTGAAATAACGGATGATCGACCCGATCGACGGTTGCTCAATACAACGCATAAGCGGGGACAGGACCGCAGTTTGATTGCGGTTCATTTGGAAGACTTTACACCTCAATTGCCACAAGGTATTTTTTCGGGGCAGAAAATCCAGCAAGTTTTAGACTTGTTGACCACACCAGCTACCTATCGGGCGGAGAATGATTTTGATCGTTTGCCCATCCCATTTCGAACGGTTGCGACGGATATTTTGACGGGTGATACGCGCGTTTTTAAATCGGGCACTGTGAGTCTGGCAATTCGGGCAAGTATTGCTGTGCCGGGTTTGTTTACGCCTGTGGAGACTGAAAATACGTTGTTGGTTGATGGCGGTATTGCCAATAATTTGCCTGTGGACGTGGCGCTTGCTGAGGGTGCTGATTATGTGATTGCTGTAGATTGTGCGACACCGCTTCGGACGAACAAAGATGAGATTGGAGACTTCATCGATATTTTTGACCAGGCCATTAGCTTTCGAATTGAAGAAAAGAAGATTGCAAATCGAAAGTTGGCTCATGCTTTGATTATGCCCGATTTAAAAGATTATAAGATTGGTGATTTTGATGCGGCATATGATTTGATTGCGCTTGGTGAACAAGCGGCTGAGGAACACTTGGATGCGATTTTAGATGGTTTGAACCATTTATCTGTTGCGACATCTACAGAAGGTGTTCGTTCTTCTCTGCTCCCTGAACTATTTGATTTGAAGGTTTGGTCTGGTTTGCCATTGGATGTGGTGGTTCACAACATTCGCTTTGAGGGCGTGCAACCTTCGGATGCTGCAGGTTTACGCAAGCAACTTCAAACCCCTTTAGATGAACCTGTGGCACTTCATATGGTTGACCAAGATGTGTCTCGGCTTTATGCAACGGGTTTGTTTGAGACGATAAGTTATGCTTTGCATCGTGAAGGCGACCAGACGACGTTGGTTTTTACGGTTCGAGAGGTCAGCCAATCGGAATTGGGTTTTGGGTTGCACTATGATCAGGACTTTCAATTGTTGGCTTTGTCTGAATTTTGGCAGCGGCATGTGATTGGCAGAGGGTCAGACTTTTTTGTGCGTGGGGTTTTGGGCAAACTCAAGTTTGTTGAAGCTGGCGTTTATGCACGCCCGGCACCGTTGGTGTCTGTGCGATTGATGGCGCAATTGCATTGGCACAGTCAGGGTCGATTGGCGTTTCAGGGTGAAACGCGATTGGGTGACTTTGAGGAATCTCGTTATCAGGCGACCGTGGGCATACAAAGTTTATTTGGCAATTGGGGGAGTGCGCAATTGGGATATCAATTTGAACGCCTTCATGTTCGCAAAGGTGCACCCTTGTTTGCAGATGTTTCTGAGAATGTGCCAAATGTGTGGTTTGATTGGACGCTTGATACACGCAATAAACCTTTTTTGCCCGATCAGGGACTGTTTATGCGTTTAAGGGCCAAGCGTGTATTTGCAATGCCTGATTATTATCATTTGTTTGGCACGTTATCACAGTTTGTGCGTGTGCGAGATAACTGGACCGTGGGCTTGAACGGCACGTGGGGATATGTTTCTGCTGCTGCCCCTGCATATGACCATTTGTATGTGGGTGGTGCAGAACATTTTGGTGTGGCTGCCGTGGCATTTCCGGGGGTGAGCCGAGACGCACTTCGGGTGACACGTATGGCATCGGGTGGGATTTCAGTGCGTAAACGTTTTCGAGATCCCTCTGTGGAGGCTTTACGTGATTTGGCGGTGGGTGCATTTTATAGAGCGGGTATTTTTAATCGGGCACCGTCTTTGGTGGGGGTAGATGAATGGATACACGGATTGGGTGTGGGTATGTATTTGGATAGGCGGTTTCCGGGGCCGATGCGTTTGGAAGTGACGGGGTCGAACCGGAACACACTTTTGATATATGGGGCTGTGGGATATGCGTTTTAGGTGTTGTCAGCCCTTTTGTTCGATTGAAAGGCTGGGTATCCACGGGGGGATGCCTCTACGTTGATGGATGGTTCGGATTGCTTTGGACCAATAGGGATTGGGTTTTAGATTTATAATAACAAAAGGCCGACAGAATCACTCTGTCGGCCTTTTGTATTGATGTTGTAATCTGTGTTACACTTTTTGACGGGTTCTTTGGCGTTTGCCAGTTGCTTGTTTGGCCATGCCGCCTTTTTGACTTCTGCCTGAACCACCACCCATTGATTGCTGGCGATGTTGGCCTTCCCATTGGTTCTGAGCGCGTTGGCCTGCTGGTGATGCCAACCAGGCATTAAACTTTTCGGCGTCAAATTTGTCTTCTACAACGATTTCTAATTCTGTAAATGTGCTGCGCAAGCGTTTTGCTTCGCCACGTGCACAACTTAATTTGCGTGCGATTTTTTTGTCTTCTTCACCCGATGCCAAAAGTTCGGCAAATGTACTGAAGAATGCCTCTGCATTGGCAATATCCAAATGAGCCATTGTGACCTCCTATGTAATGTCTTAAAGATGTTTGGGGATATGGTTCGTTTTGGGGTGACATCA
>JABIFK010000765.1 GCA_018650745.1 Candidatus Latescibacterota bacterium
AAGCCTGTTAGGAAGCGGCGGTTTTGGGGGTTGGTGATGATGAGGGTGTCGATGTCTTTGAGCTTTTCGCGGAGGAAGGGGAGTCGGTAGGGGGTCATGGGGGTCCTTTTGGTATAAAATAAAAAATGAAAAGTCGTTTGTGCTATGTGGATCAAAAGCGGTTTTATATTTTATGCCTTCGGCGACTTACCTTTTGTCAACAGCAACAAAAAGTAAGCAAAAAATGCCGTTCCTCAAGTGCCGGAAGGGCTGATTTTCCGCAAATACCTTTAGAGTATGTATGAGGAACAATGGCCTACAACCCTTAGCGCTTTCGTAAGATCAGTAGCTGGACGGAATGGTGCGGAAAATCATGGTTGTTTGACGCGTTACCTGAGTGATTCTTTTATGGGTGATTTGTTTTTGGGACTGTAGGTGAATCAACATAGATTTCATGGTAACTGTCGTTTTATTTTCTGTCAATGATTGGTTTCGAGAGGTTGTCGGAATTTTTTAATCACATAGAACAAATTGGCCCAATGGATTAAGAACATGATATATTATATGGGGTTCGTAAATTGATTTGATGGGAGATTTAGATGATTCGAGCGATGACGATTTTATTGGTGTATCAATTGGTGGGAGAGGCGTTGGTGATGGCCGCTGATTTGCCTGTGCCGGGACCTGTGATGGGGATGATGTTTTTGTTTGTGACATTGTTGGTACGCGGTTCGTTGCCTGAAGATGTACAGACGACGGCGCAGGGGATGTTGCGGCATTTGTCTTTGTTGTTTGTGCCTGCAGGTGTTGGGGTGATTGTGCATGCGACGGTGGTTGCCGATGCGTGGATTTGGGTGGTGTTGACGTTGGTTTTGAGTGCGTTGTTGACGCTTGCTGTTACGGGGTGGACGATGCAGTTGGTGAAGGGGCGTTGATATGGAAACGCGTGTAGAAGCCATTTGGGTTTATTTGTCACAAACGCCTTTGTTGTGGTTGACGATGACGTTGTTGGTGTATCAGGGTGCGTATTGGTTGTATCGGCGTACGAATATGATGCCAATTTTTAATCCGGTGTTGTTGGCTGTGATTGCTTTGGTGGGGATTTTGACGCTGACTGAGACGTCTTATACAACGTATTTTGAAGGGGCACAGTTCGTACATTTTTTATTGGGACCTGCAACGGTGGCTTTGGCGGTTCCTTTATACTTATATGTGGGTAAGTTGAAAGAAATGGCGTGGGCTATTGGAATTGGGTTGGTGGTGGGGTCTGTGGTGGCGATTGTGTCGGCGGTTTTGATTGGGCGTTTTTTGGGGATATCAGATGTAATCTTGTTGTCCTTGGCGCCTAAGTCGGTGACCACGCCGATTGCGATGGGTATTTCGGAAAAGATTGGTGGCTTGCCTTCATTGACGGCTGTATTGGTGATTATGACAGGAATTTTGGGCGCAGTTGTGGGGCGTGGGTTTTTGCAGTGGATTGGGATTCGGGATCGCAGTGTGTTGGGGTTTGCAATTGGATTGGCATCGCATGGGATTGGCACGGCGCGCGCGTTTCAGGTGGATGATGAAGCGGGAGCGTTTTCGGGGTTGGCAATGGGGTTGAATGCGGTGGTGACGGCGTTGTTGGTGCCGCTTATTATTGGGTGGCTGGTATAAAAGGCACCTACCCCCAGCCCCTTCCTGAAGGAAGGGGGGCAAAGGCAAAAGGCGAAAAGCACCTGCCCCAGCCCCTTTCTTTAGGAAGCAAAGGTTAAGGTATTGTGGCTTGGTTATAATTATTTTTTGCAGAGAGAAATGCGTTTTGGTTTTTTATGAAAGAGGGTATGAATGGCTGTTGAAATTTTAGAGTCTAAGGTGATCTTCAAACATGAAGATCGGTATGTGGCATGGCCGATGATTTCAAAGACGAAAGATGGGGAATTGTTGGTGGTGTTTTCTGGCGATCGGGATGGGCATGTGTGCCCGTTTGGGAAGACGTTTTTGATGCGGTCGCTGGATAATGGTGATTCTTGGCAAGACCCTGAGTTGGTGAATGATACACCGTTGGATGATCGCGATGCTGGCTTGTGTGTGTGCCTGGATGGTACGTTGCTTGTGAGTTGGTTTACGACGTGGCGCAATCCGAAAGATGAAACGTTGACAGATGCTTGGCGTGAACATTTGGAAGGGATTTCTGATACGGACGTGAAACAATGGACACAGCCCAACTTGACGGATTCAACTTTGATTGAGCGCGGGCATTGGATCAGGCGATCAACGGATAACGGGAAGACGTGGGAAGAGCCTATCGCGGTACCGGGAACGGCACCGCATGGGCCAAATGTGTTGTCGGATGGTCGATTATTTTTTGTAGGCAATGAGGGGTATCGGCGCAATGACAAATCGAGCGCACTTGCGTGTGCCGAATCGAAAGATATGGGCAAAACGTGGACGGTGTTGGCGCGTGTGTCGATGTTTCCCGATGCGGCGCCGAGTGATGCGGGTGGCATGAGATATTTGGGTGAACCTCATGTGGTTGAAGTGACTCCAGGACATTTGTTGGGTATGGCGCGGCATGAGGAGCAACCCTATGTGGAAGGACGCCCCACAGGTAAGTTGTGGCAGTTTGACTCATTTGATGGCGGGCATACTTGGACAGAGCCTAAGGAAACACCTATTGTGGGCAAACCGCCTCATTTGCATCGGTTGCCTGATGGGCGAATTGTGGTAACCTATGGGTATCGTCAGGCACCTTTTGGTGAGCGGGCATGTGTGTCAGTGGATGGGGGCAAAACTTGGGATGTTGACAATGAAGTGATCTTGCGTGATGATGCGCCCAATCATGACTTGGGGTATCCGGCAACGGTTGCTTGTGACGATGGTTCGTTGTTATCGGTGTATTATCAGAGAGAACATTTGGAAGAAAAGCCGTGTTTGATGACGACACGGTGGCGCGTTTAGAAAATTGTGAGTATGTTGTTAGGGCTGTGGGTGATTCAT
>JABIFK010000766.1 GCA_018650745.1 Candidatus Latescibacterota bacterium
CACAGTACAAGCCAATCTCTACGATAACAATCTGACTGCTGGTGATGGTTTGTATTTTGACAATTTGTTTGATTATGGTCGCCCCAATGGCAACCCACGGTGGGATCCTACGGCCTTATTTGCCTTAGGTGATCAAGATTCAACAGCTATTTCACGTGATGCCGATGGGTTTATTTCTGGTGATGAAGGGCGTGTATTGGACGAGTTCGATCAAACCAGCTCGTTTTATGTCACGCCTATTGATTTTGATTTAACGAGTCAGATCAATCGCAACCATCAGTTCAAAGCTGGCTTTGATTTACAAATGCACAGATTGCGCTCTTATAATCATGTGACGCCTATTTTGAGCTATCGCGGTGCATTTGTCGATCCCAATGATCCGGGTGGTTTTCAAGATGCCAATGGATATGGGTATCACTTTGATTATTACCAGCAAGAAATCGTACCGCTTAATTCAACCCGTGATAATAAAAAAGAACCCATTTTGGCAGCATTTTACCTTCAAGACAAAATGGAATACGATGGTTTGATTATTAATATGGGTTTGCGTTATGATTATTTGAATGCTCGCACCGATGTGCTTTCAAATGAAGGCACGCCTTTGGGTGGTGATTCGGATTTGGATGCTGGTGATTTGGCTGGCAACAGTGTTTATCACAAATTCAGCCCTCGTTTGGGTGTGGGTTTTCCAGTAACCGATAGAACGGTGTTCCATATGAATTATGGCATCTTCTACCAACAGCCCAATTTGGAAGATTTGTATGTGGGCTTAAATTATTTGGAATACAAAGCCCCGTTGGGTGGGTATTATTACGCATTTGGCAATCCAAACTTGAAGCCAGAAAAAACCACAGCTTATGAAGTTGGTTTGGTGCAACAAGTAAGTGACAATGCCAGCGTTGATATTACGGCATATTACAAGGCCGTTGAAAATTTGGTTCAGGTGACAACCGTTCTGTCAAACCCTGCATCGTTTAGCTCTTATCGCAACCGCGACTTTGGTACGATCAAGGGGCTTGACTTAGGTATGCTTATGCGCCGTAAGGGCCGTGCCAGTGCACGACTTTCGTATTCGTTGTCTTATGCAACAGGTACAGGTTCCAGTCCTTCGACACAACGCAACATCGCTTGGACATTTCAAGCGGGTGTAACAGAGCCGCCTAAAGGAACTGCACCTTTAGACTTTGATCAACGACATAAGATTTCAGGTTCGTTCGATTATCGTTTTGTTGACAAAGATGGCCCCAAGTTTATGGGCGGTTATCCGCTGTCCAACGCAGGCTTTAATGTGTTGGTAAAAGCAGGCAGTGGATTTCCTTATACACCAACATTTACCTTTAACGAGGTGACCACGTTGAGTGTGTCGTCACGTCCATCTGGCCCAATTAACTCCAGTTATGGACCTTGGGCTTTTCAGGTTGATGCCAAAGCCAATAAGAATTTCAAAATTGGCAACTTTAGCGGCGACGTGTATGTGTGGGCAATTAACCTGTTTAATCGTGGCAATGTGACTGGGCGCAATACCGATAATCGTGGTTTGGAATCAACGGTGTATTCTGCTACCGGTGATGCTGCTACGACGGGTTGGTTAAACACACCTGAAGGTCGCGACTTTGTCGATCGATTTGGTACATTGGGTGAGCAGAAGTATAATTTAAAAGAACAAAACCCACTCAACTATGATACACCACGCCAAGTTCGTTTTGGGATGGGGTTAAATTTCTAAAGTTTGATTCCCGAGCGAATGGCAATTGATTTTTCGCATTTAATGTTAGATCCTCTCTATTTGGAGGTCATTCAGAAATGAATCGTATTTTCAAAACAGTGGCGTTGGCATTGCTTTCGGTGGGTGTAGCTGGCATTGCGCTGGCTATCCCCCCGGGTGGTGTTCAACAACGCCTGACAAGAATTGACAACAGCACGGTTATCGATATTAACAATATTTCGATGTTCGTGACCAACCAGGGATCATTTGGTTATGACATTCCTGGTGGGAGTTCTGGTTTAGAATTTCCCAAGAATACGGGTAAAACAGCTGTTTTTGCTGCAGGTCTTTGGATTGGTGGCAAAGTGGCTGGTGAAACGCGTGTGGCCATTGCCGAATATAGCAATGAGTTTGCCCCCGGCCCAATTTTGCCGGGTGGTGCACCTGCCAACTCGCAAGATGATAAATATCGTGTGTATAAAGTTTCGCGTGGCGATGATGCATCCAACCCCGACTATGCCGCTTGGCCTGTTGGTGATGGTGCGCCCGTGAATGCCGATGGCACGCCGCAAGTGATTGGAGATCAAACACTATGGGCGGTTTACAATGATGCCGATGCGAGTACACACAACAATATGCAAACAGCGCCCTTGGGCATAGAAGTACAACAAACCACCTTTGCTTTTAATCGCACAGGTGCTTTGGGCAATGTGGTGTTTTTGAAGTTTTTGATGATTAATAAGGGTGGCAATCAAATTGACAGCACGTATGTGTCCATTTGGTCTGATCCCGATTTGGGCCAAGCCGATAATGATTTGGTAGGTGCCGATGTTGAAACCAGTATGGGATATTGTTACAACGGTTCCAATACCGACGCTGTTTATGGCTCCAACCCACCGGCAGTCGGATATGACTTCTTCAAAGGTCCCATTGGTGACGACGGTGTTCAATTGCCGATGACATCGTTTAATAAGTACATCAATGGAACAGACCCCGGTACAGCAGAAGAGACATATAACTACATGAAGGGTATTGATGCCAACGGTGGCCTGGCTGATCATACCGATCCCATTACGGGCGCGATCAAGGCCTTTATGGTTGACGGTGATCCGGTTGCTGGCACGGGATGGAATGACGAAACCCCTGCCGATCGCCGATTGATGTTGAGCTCGGGGCCATTTACATTTGCCCCAGGTGATACACAAGAGGTTGTGTGTGCCATTATTATGGGGCAAGGTCAAGATCGTTTGACATCCATTACGGCAACGCGCTTTTTCGACACATTTGCGCAATCCGCATTTGATGCCGATTTCCAATTGCCAACACCTCCTCCGGCACCCAAAGTGACGATAACGGCGTTGGGTGATCGTGCAGGTAATGGTAAGGTTGCATTGACTTGGGGCAAAGACTCAGAGGTTGCCGATGGTGGGGATTATACATTTGAAGGGTATAATATCTATCAGGGCGAATCTGTTGCGGGTCCTTGGCGTCGTGTTGCAACTTATGATGTGGTGAACGGCTCTGCCATTATCTTTGACAGTGAGTTTGATTCTGGCTCGGGTGTTGTGATTAACAAACCCGTGCAATTTGGTGGTGACTCTGGTGTTCGTCACTACATTGAATTGAACGACGATAAAGTTTTGGGCGGTCGTTTGGTCAATGGCAAAACGTATTATTATGCTGTGACCGCTTATTCATTAAATGAAAGCAAGTCACCAAAGACATTGGAAACGGCTTTGGATGTTTTGAATGATGGTCGTGTACAACCGATTGCCTTTTCTGATGAAGTGGAATTGGCTCCCGGAATTGTGCCACGTTCGCCTACGGCGGGTTCCAGTTTTGCACAAGTCACCGTTGACAGCACTGTTGCACATACTGCGGGTACTAGCGATGGCCTTGTTGCCGTACAAGTGGTAGACCCTGGTTTGGTAACTGGTGCGCGTTATGAAGTGCGCTTTAAAGATGTAGAGGGTTCCACATTGTGGGATCTAGTGAATCTGTCATCTGGTCAGGCGGTACTTTCCAACATGATTCAACATGCTGATATGGCCGAAGCACAATCCAATCCGGTTGTTGATGGGTTGTTGGTGCGTGTGACTGGCCCGCCTTTGGGAATGAAAGACTGGGATATTCCTGCGGGGGCTCGTTGGTACACCTGGGCCAATACAGACTGGGCGGCTGAAGGATTTAATGGTGCTATTACGGGTGATGTTGCCCATCAATGGTTTGGTCCGACGTCTGTCGCGCCTTCAGATTTGGTGAACATTGAGTTGCGATTCACCAGTGTGATTGAAGAGCCGGGTGAAGATCAATACAAACCATTGGATGTAGACAATGCCAATACATCATATGGTTGGCGGTATTTGCGTGGTGCAGGCGGAACTCCGCCAACACCAGCAGAGCAGACGTCTACAGTGAATACGTATGATTGGACTAAGTACATTATTACTACCTCTGGGCCAGGTGCTTATGTCTATCAAGATCGTGTGCCAGTCGCATTGTCTGCGTGGGACACGGAAAACAACCGGCGCTTGGAAGTTGGTTTTCTTGAAAACAATCAGCCAGGTGGTTTGGTAAATGGTGCTTATGGTCCTGCATTTTATAATGATGTGAGCAACTTAGCTGGTGGTGGCCCTCGGGAGTGGTTGTTTATTTTTGATCGCAATTA
>JABIFK010000377.1 GCA_018650745.1 Candidatus Latescibacterota bacterium
CAATTTGTGCAAATGGTTGGAGAAAGTGGGGTGGATGACGCGCTGATTGAAAGGGTTTTCCTACGTGTGGTGAGCGACGAGAAGTCTTATGGAGATTACGTTCGATTTGTGCGTGCCCTGTTGGGGGTATTGAATACGAAAGCGGCTTTGGCATGGATTACGGCCTGTGACCGCTTGGGGCAAAAGGCCGACCGCGCACTTTTGAGTCGATTGGCCGAGACGCTTGTAACCCTTGTGAAGAACGCACCGCTCATTGTAGATGAAGCCCAAGCTGTGTTGGGCAAGTGGGAGTCACAATTACCGGGTGTGAGGATGAAGGCTTTTCATGCCGCACGGTAGATGAAATGTGAAACCAAATTCTTTGGGTGATAAGATATTGTTTTCGAAAACAAAATGTTATTTGCGTGTAATACCCAGTTGGGGGCGACTGGGTGTGAGGTCTAGTTCTTGGGCAGATTTAAGACATTGTGTTGTTGCAAAATTCCAAGGGCTTGATCGATCGGTAATTCATAACGTGAGTTTCCGTCACGCCCGATAAGCGTTGTGGCTTTGAACATCGCGTTGTAAATGGATTCTTCTGTGGCATCTGCTACGGCTGTAAAAACGCGGTTAATCAGGCTCTCTCTTTGGGTGAGCGTGTTGAGGATATTGGATTTTTTGCCACTGCGATATGTGGTCGAAAATGCGATGATATAATCTCCACTGCCGTGACCGCCATCGGAACCTGTGCGCGCAAGACCAAATGTGGCGCGTTTGCAAATGCGATTGAGCTGGCGGTTGGAGAGGGGCAGGTCTGTGGCGACAATGATCATAATGGAGCTTCCCATTTTCGAAGGTGGTTGGGGTTCGGTAGGAATGTCTGCCATTGAGACGCCCTTGAGGTGGAAACGGCCTCCGAAATTCGATTGTACCAAAACACCAACTGTGCCTGTTTCACCATCTAAATCTACGATACGAGATGACGTGCCAATGCCGCCTTTGAAGCCAAACGTGCTCATGCCTGTACCGCCACCAATTGTACCTTCTGCTACGGGACCGTCTGTGGCTGTCTCGATGCTTTGAACGGCGTGTTCTGGACGCACGTGCAATCCACCAATGTCGTTCAAATATGCGTCTGAGGTTTCACCCACAACGGGGTTGAACCACGGTATTTCTGCTCGTTCTCTAAATTGGTGTTTGACCATATAACGGACAATGCCTTCATAGGCTGTTCCTACGCTGAGCGAATTGGTGAGCAGTATGGGGGTGTGAATTTGTGCGTATTCATCTATGAGTGTGAGACCCGCCGTGGTTCCTGCGCCGTTGAACGTATGTTGTCCGGCTTCAAAGGGTTCGTCATACCAGTTGCCCTCTGGGGGGACGATTGCCGTCACCCCAGTGCGAACGGGACCTTCGCCAATTGTGCTGGGACCTTCGCCGTCGATGAGTGTTACGTGCCCAACTTTTACACCCGGTACATCAGTTATTGCATTGTGTTCACCGGTTGGGTCACTGCCGACTGTAATGCCTGCTTCGCGTGCACGGGGGCGGTGTGTGTTGGATGGAACCATTTTTAACTCCTGCACAATGGGTTGACGATATGTGTTGACGTCATGAAACTGCTAAAAATTAAGGTGTGTCATAACTAAGCGGATTCCCAAAATAAACAGCATTGCCAGGATCAGTTTGCGAAAGCGTTCGGCATTGACCCGTTTGGATAAGGCGAACCCAATGAGCATACCAAATGCAATGCCAGGGATTGCAAGCAAAAAACCAGATAAAACAGCCGGCGTATAATTGTTGCTCAAAGCGTGGGTGATATTGATGATGAGGGAGTTGATAATGAAATAGCCTTGCAAGTTGCTCTTAAATGTTTCTTGGGGCCACCGTTGACTGTGCGCATATAACACAGACGCTGGCCCTGAACTGTTATAAGCCCCCCCGCAAATTCCAGAGACAAAACCTAACCCATATCCCCAAGCGGGGTGGTTTATTTGCGGGACCTGTGGGGTAAAAAATGCGTAGAGGGAATATCCAAAAATTAAGAAACCCAATGCGGTGAGGGTGTAGACCTCCGGGATATTGATCACGCCCCAAACGCCGAGTGGCACGCCCAATGCCCCTGCGATGAGCAGTGGTTTGGTTGCGCGCAACTGGAACGACCTTCGATACCGAATAAAGATCAACGCAATCGCAATCAAGTTGACCGATGCAACTATCGGCGCTGCCGTGCGAATGCCCAACATTGGAATCAGCAACGGCAGTGAAACAATGCCCAACCCAAATCCTGCAACAGTTTGTACAATAACCGCAAACAAAAAGATACCTACAATAATCAACTGCGATTCAATATCGATTCCCATCTCAACCCAAACCATCCCTTCCTCTCCGCTACCAAGAAATACCCACAGGCAAATTCTTCTCAGCACTATCAATCGCGCCAAAAACCATCGCCAAACTTCGAATGTTATTGCTTCCTGTTGTCTCTGGTGTTCCACCTCGTTGCACACATTCAACAAATTCGTGTATGATGCCTTCATGGCCACCCACACGATCGGTTGGGTCGTGCTCCGGTACTGCAGCGGGCAAACACGCCGACCGAAATCCGCCTGTTTCACTTACGATATCTGCCTTGAAACCATCGCTGCCATCCCAAGTTAAACTGCCCTTGTCACCAATAATGCGCCAATCGCATTCCCAAGTGGTGTTGAGGCCTTCTGAGCACCAACTGCCCCGATAGGTGTAAACGACATTGTTGTTCATTTCAAAAATGGCAATAGCTGAAGCATCGTGGTCATACCAGGAACCTGGCGGGTTCCATTCTTTGCAATACACAGAAACAGGGTCTGCACCCGTGATCAGGCGCGCGGCATCAAAGGTATGAATGGCCATATCAAGCAACAAGACGTGCTCCATCTCGTCTCTGAAACCGCCAAAGTGGGCGCCAATATAAAAATCACAATTCACCGTGGTTAGGTTACCCAAATGTCCGGCGTCTAGGAATTTACGGAGGCGCCGGATGTTGGGATCGTAGCGTCGGTTTTGAATGATGGCATAGATCTTGTCTTTTATTTGTGCTGTCTCGAGTGCCTTTTTTGCATTGGCCATCGAATCAGCCATCGGCTTTTCACTTAAGACGTGACAATCGTGCTCAAATGCTGTGAGCGCGACTGATGTGTGCACTTCTGGAATCGTGCAATCAAACACGGCGTCAGGCGTTGTCTGTTTGAGTACCTCTGCCAAGTCGGTTCCGATGACATATTCCCCATCGCCGTATTCTTCTGACCGTGTTTTGGCGGCTTCTTCGTTGATGTCTACAAAACCAACCAATTCCAGCTCAGGGTGTTCTTTCGCAACATTTGTCCAACGTCGGCTCATGCCGCCACACCCGACAAGAACTGCACTTACTTTCTTAGCCATATTAGCCTTCCGTGTAATCATTCTTTTTGAATTTGATTGGTGACGCGTTGGTCGCGTCGCGCAAACCTTTTTGAGAACAATGCCTTCGTATCTGACCGTTCATGATTTACGACAGTTTCCAATTCTCGTCAAAGAAATCAGCAGCCTTCACACGGGCAGGATTGTCCCAAGCTTGGGTGGTGTCCAAAATTGCCCAATCGGGTAACTTTGGTGTTTGTGTTGAATTGCTTGATGCGCCATTGGGTGCAAAGGTAAAACCACTGTTGACCACAACGTATCGTTGTGGATTGAGTGGATTCGGAAAAATGAAAACTGGCACGTGGTTTTTTGCGGTGAAGTTTTGTTTGCCGACCGTAATCTGTTCTGTGTCCCATTGGATGGGAAGATCACTGTGTATTCTTTTTAGAATGGCATTGCTTTCTGGGTCGCCCCAGAGCGCCAAGTTATAATTGGTGATGTCTTGGTCAGTTATTTCATTGTCTGGTTTGACACGGGGGCGTCCCCGAAATTGCATGTCCCATTGATAGATGGCATCGGTTTGTTGGTCTGCAAGCCAACCCGTTATATTTGGATTCATGATGGGTGTGCCGGTTGGTGTGAATATGAGAAAACGCTCCATAAATGCGTCGTCAATAGGACCTTGTAAACCGTGTTTTTTGCCCAATGAGGAATTGTCTGTTTCCGTGCAAGATGCCCAGGCGCCATTTGACTTTACGTAGTGTGTTGAAACGGCTAGGTGCTGCCCGTCAATTGTAATGCTTTCTTCATTGTCCGAATTGAGCGGACATTGTTGAAGGTCAATGCTGAATCTCGTGATGTTTTGTGTCGTGATTTGGAGTTTACTTTTGTCAATGACGTCGGCATCGAGTTGGGCGCGTTGCCAGTGTTCTTCTAATCCGTCAATGGTAAGCCAATGCATGCGGTTGTAGCGCAATGTGTAAGTTGTGAAACGAATTTGCTCAGGGTTTTTGTTTCGTCCTTTTGCGACAACTGTTTTGAGCCAATCTTCGATCTCAATTTTAGAATCGGGGTGAAACTTGTGCCCCATCCCAGGGCCTATGACGTGAGGCAATTCAAGCCCTTCTTTGGCCATGAACTCTGCCATGATGTCTGATGCCTGCATCTGTTTGTCAATCTCACCACTATAAGCAATGGCGGGGCACTGATGTAGGTTGCCTGCGCATACGGTTGCATCATAGAGATTCCAGAGCTTCTGTTCCCAGGTCGGTGGGTGTGGCTCTTTGGAAAACACATTTTGATAGACGGCTGTTTCAGCAAACCCAGCTCCTGCATTGGCGGCCACCCAGATGTCGGCGTGGTGCACAGCTTGGTGCCAGGTGGCAGCACCGCCCATAGAGAACCCGCGCACACAGATGCGGTCTTCATCAATGGGGTAGTGAGTTTTTGCGTGGTCCAAAGCTTCGAACGTGTCTACCTCGCCTGCAAATTTCATGGCATTGGACCAGCGACCATAGGTGTGCAGCATAAACGTGTCGTCGGGTGTAAATTCACCGGGTTTGTTTTGTTGGTTGTGAAGGAAACGGAGTTCACTGAGTTTTCCACCCCGTCCGTGATGCCAAATGTCGAGGCGGTGTATCGTATCTGTAGACGCGTCAAAAGACTCCGGCACAACGAGGCTGTAGGGTTGAATCGTATTGTCAAGGTCAGATAAATAACCTCGAACCATGAGTCCTGTATCTTGTGTCCAAGATGCATTGCCTTGTTTGAGTTCTTCTGCACGCGCTTGGCCTTGTGCGATGAGGTGTCCTGCAATTTCAAATTCATCTTCTTCAAAAAATATATCGTGGGTTAAAGCATAGTGAACTGCGTAGTAGAAAATTTGGACGTCGGGTATCAGGGCAGATAGGTCCGTCGTTTGTAGCGTTGTTTTAAGCGTATCAATTGTTTGGCATAATTTGTCGAGTTCATCGGTTAGTGTGTTGCGTGTTTCTTGGGGGATCTCGATCCCTTGTCCTGGTGCGAATCTCTGTGGTTGGGTCGGCATTTTAGATGGGTTTCCTTGGTAAGTGTTCGGCAAGGCTCGGTGTGTGACCAAAGGGCAGTCACGCAGAATACACCTTTAATTATAAATAGATCCGTGGGAGATAAAGAGAAACATTAGGCTTTAGATTCACTTTCATTTTCTGCAGCTTGGATGAGCGCAATGATGTATCCAAATTGAAATGCCCAAGCTTGGCTGACACGCCTCGTGAATCCGTCGGGGGCGACATCGTCTGCGTGATGAGGTGCATGGTCCGGCATGAGCATGTACGGATATCCTGCCTCATGGAGGACTTTGACGATCTGATACATGTTCACATCACCTTCATCCGGCCAGGTTTCAGAAAAGTTGTTGAGCCCACCACGAATGTTTCGGAAGTGCACGTTGAATATCTTTTTTCTTTCAGCAAAATATTTGATGATGGGTGGTAATTCGTCTGCTGGGTTTTCCAAGCCTTCGGACGCTACGCCGCAGCAGAAGTTGAATCCGTGGTAAGGACTGTCGACCAGTTCACTAAATCGTTTCAAACCGTCAAAGACGGGCCAGTTCCATTTCTCCACGCCGTTGAGCACTTGTGTTGGTGGATGGTTGAGGTGACACGCCATTTGTATTTTGTTGGCTTCGGCAACGGGCATAATTCGCTCAACGTAATAGGCTGCGCGTTCAAAGCACTCATCGCGACTCACGTCACCTGCGGCATACCGTTTGTCGTTGTCATATTCCGACAAGACAAAGGTGCTGTATGTGCTTCCCCCACGCCCAGATTTGCGTGCCGTGCGTTGAACACCCCCTCCGGCGCCGTCAGCTCTTAGGACGAGGAAGTTGTAGTTGAGCCCACGCAGACCTGCTTGGGCCGCATTTTCGATCCACGTACAAACTTTGTCAATGTCTCGGTCTCTTTCGCTGTTGGCCAAGCCTATGTTGTCATGCCAAGGCAAGTGAACCATGTCTAAATCAACACCGTATTTTGCGGCTTCTTCTTTGTGACGTTTTAGAGTATCTGTTTCCATGTTTTCTACTGTGGCGTCAAAATGCGTGACCCCATGTCGGGTCAAATATTCCATTTCCAATTTGGATGTGCCAAAGTATTGGGTGCCAACGTACATTTTGGAGATCCTTTCGTTGATGACTCGTTACCTAAATGGCTTCGTAAACGACGTCTACTATCTCATTCGTTTCAGATGATTCCTTGATGGCTTCGTAAAGAACGAGGCTCTTGTAACTTTCGTAAATGTTAGACCTGGTACTGCGCCCTTCTTTTAGAGCAGAGAAGAAGTCCACCAATTCTGCCAAATGGCCGGTGTCGTTTCCGCTGTCACCGGAACTGGTGAATGTCGGAGGTTCGTGCCATTCACACGGTTTC
>JABIFK010000767.1 GCA_018650745.1 Candidatus Latescibacterota bacterium
CTCCGCAAAGCCTCAGCAGCGCCACTCAAAAGCACGTTACCCGCGGGGTCTGTCGATTTGGTTGCCGCACCCAGTTCATTGCCCGCCTCATCAACAATACCTTCACCGCAAACAATTACCACATTTTTTTGACGATCGTAAAGTTCTTGGACGCGATCAACCAGCCGAGAAAAGTTGACCGGAGACTCTGGCACCAGAATAATATCTGGCTGGCCATATGCAACACCCAATGCGATATACCCCGAATGCCGTCCCATCACTTCAATAATGGCAATTCTACGATGGCTCTCAGCAGTCGTGCGAACTCTGCGAATACCCATAGCGGCGTCAAACACAGCAGTTGCATACCCTGGCGTTGCGTAGTTGACCATGTACTCCAAATCAAATTCAGTGCGCAAAGGAGGCCTTCGATATTGATGCTGCAGACCATCAGCCGTGTCCTCCCGCACCCATTCCTGAGATTCACTGGTATAGTTTAAACCCAAATCATTGTCAATGGTCTTAGGTGCCAACACAGCAGGAATTCGTTCGGCTATGGGCTGCAAACCATTGAGTGTGCCATCTCCACCCACACAAATAAGCCCATCGATATGTAATCTTTCTAATCGCTCAATGATCTTCGCCAACTCTTCGTGATCATTGGGATCAACATAATCACGTGATGCCCCCAAGATCGTGCCCCCCATTGTCGCATCTAACTCGGGAATTTCTCGAAACAATGGGTTTAACCTCACATGAGGTACACGCGGATTAGATAAGCTGTTATATCCCTTCATCAAGCCAAAAACTTCAATCTTTAAGGCATTTGCCCGTGTGACAGCTCCATGCAAAGTGGCGTTCAATGCTGGGGTATCTCCCCCGGCTGTTAAAATGGCAATCCTTTTCAAGTTATACCCCTTTACTGGGTGAATGCGCGATAGATGGCTTCAATCGCAGGTTTTAAATCTGCATCTTCTACGCCCACAATAATATTGATTTCGGACGCTCCCTGATCTATAACGCGCACGTTCACTTTGGCTTCTGCAAGTGCTCCAAACAGCCGGGCGGCAATGCCAACTCGATGAGACATGCCTTCGCCAACAGTTGCAATGAGCGCCAAACCAGAAATCAGTTCTACACGATCAGGCTGTAAGATGCGTTGAATATCTTCAAGCAGTGCCCCTCCTAAATTTCCCAATTCTTCATCGCTCATGATCACAGACATAGAATCTATTCCCGATGGTGTGTGATCATAGCTGATGCCATGTTTATCAACCACTTCCAAAACTTGGCGCCCAAACCCCCGAGTCTGGTTCATTAACGCTTTTTCGATATACAACATCGTGAAGTTGGGTTTACCGGCCACCCCTGCAATCAGCCTGTCGGTCAACGGACGGGTAGGTCGAATACAAGTACCTGGGTCTTCTGGTTTATTGGTATTGCGGATATGAATAGGCATGTTGACTTCACGAACAGGGAACATCGCCTCATCGTGAAAAACAGATGCCCCCATATAGGACAACTCTCGAATCTCACGATACGTGATGTCTTCCACACCCAACGGATCAGAGACCATGCGTGGATCCGCCATCAGCAGACCCGACACATCGGTCCAATTCTCATAGGCTTCGGCTTCAACTGCGCGGGCAACGATCGCACCCGTGATATCCGACCCACCTCTGGTAAATGTACGAATGTTGCCCTGATCATCTGCACCATAAAAGCCAGGCACCACAAATAAGCCGGGCCCCGCCAATTGAGCAGCCAAGAGCTCGTAACTGACAGCATCCAAACGCCCATCAGACCTAAAGCGAATGACATCTGCTGGATCTACAAATTTTGCGCCCAACAGACTGGCCACAACATGTCCGCCTAAAAACTCACCTCGAGATGCAACAAACGCCTCACTTGCGCCAGCTTCGATCTCTCCACGCACCGACAACAATAAATCACCCATATCCACTTCCACACCCAAATCTTCTACAAGTGACACGAAACGGGTCTCAATTTTGCCAAAGGGTTCAGAGATGTCCATCTTTTGTCTTGCTAGCTCGTGACACAGATACAACAAATCTGTAATTTTGGTATCATCATCACTACGTTTCCCTGGCGCAGATGGTACTACAAAACGACGTTTGGTATTTGAATGAACGATCTGCACGACTTTTTGCATTTGGCGTGCATCGGCCAAAGATGAACCACCAAATTTACAAGCAATATCCCCCATGCGTCCGACAACCTCCTCATAAATGCACCCGTGAACACCAGCTGATTTTTACACGCTCTAACATGTTAATATATATGAACAGTGAAGGCCGGATGAAGTAAACCATCCGGCCTCATAGAAACAAATGCATTTGTATTTAAAAAGTCACCAACCAGGCGAATATGGTCACGAGACCCAGCAGGACAAACCAAGCCACGATACGCTTCGACAAGGTGATTGCCCCAACCCCAAACACCCAGCGCACGGGCAGATCGAGAGCTTGGTCAAAAACATCACCACCGTCCCCATCCGAGCCTCGGTCCGCGTCACTCAAAATTTCTTTAACTGTCTCACATAATTTTTGCGCCGTAACAGGTTTTTCCAAATACCCCACAGCACCCAAATCGCGTGCTCGACTTCGATACGCATTACCAGTGTGCCCACTGACAACAACAATGCGCTGCTGATTCAATGGTTTTAAGAGGCTCAAGACCTCTTCCCCGTCCAAACCGGGCATCATTAAATCTAAGAGAATCAAATCAAATTGCAATTCAATCGCTCGGTTGAGACCCACATGAGGGTCAGACGCTACTTCAACGTCATAACCTGCCTTATCTAGGTTAAACCGTGCAATTTCGAGGAACAATTCGTCATCATCAATAACCAGCAGGCGATGTTCAGAAAAACCCGCCATACCTCCCCCATTCGGGCCGACACTTCAGGAAATGCGTGAAAACCAAGCGCCAATCAACTGGGCAATTTCTCGCGCGTCTGGCGTAGACTCTTTAACAATTCACGAACATCAGACCGGCCACTGTCTATGTTCACACATTCATTTAACGCTTTAATGGCTGCGTCAAGATCAGCCATCTCGCCGGAATCTTGGTGCAAATATGTGTAACACAACCCAATGACATGGTACGCGCGTACACGATCTTCGTCTTCCAGAAATTCATAACCCAATGCTTCTTTGGCCAGCTTTATACCTTCTTGCAAATTTTCTTTTTTCGCTTTGCGAAAGGCACAAAACGCAGCGACAACTTTCGCCTTAGATCGAACATCCTCACTGTTGCCATAATGCAAACCACGCTGAATCACGTCGGAAGCACGATCATAATCCGAAAATTCTGGCCGAATAAGCATCTCGGCAACATCAACGGCTTGCCTACACAAGTTGTCTTGCCACAAACGATCTGCAGGTTGTGGCCGAAAGGCATAGGTCTGCCAAAGCTTGTCTTGAGCTTCCCATACCTCGACCGTGTAATCTTTCATATTGACAAACCGCGTCTTTACAGCAGAGGGCGCTGAGAAATGGGTTTGGTTGGAATAAATAATTCCCAATTTCTTTAAAAGGGCAAAATAGCCTGGGGCAACTGAAGCCGTTTGTTCATAAAATGCAACCAAGCTGTCTTGGTCTTCAGGCAAAGTGCCAGTCAACATGCTTTGAGCTTTTACGAGTTGGGCCTGTCTGCCTTCGGCTTTTTTTGCAGCTTTGGTGTCGGGAAATTTTGCCACAATTTCTGCATATCGCGTAATCGCCTTTGGCAAATCCTCCAACTCCATTTCCAAATCACGCGCGGTTGTCAACAGACGCTCAGCCTGTTGCTCTGTCGTTTTGTTTGGCGAACACGCAACCAAAAAACCGCACACAATGACACCCAGCAAGTAACGGGCTTTCATCTGATACTCCTCCTCAATTTACTCAACGTCGGCGCGAATAGAAACATCATCTCGCCGGCGTTTCTGTTTCATTTGTTCAACCAAACGGCGGTTGAACTCTTGTGCCGTGTTATATCCTTGTATCTTCAACTGATAGTTCAGAGCAATGGTCTCAGCAATAACAGTTATGTTCTTTCCCGGATAAATTGGAACAGTAACTTGTGGAACTTCTACATCTAAAATTGAAGCCCAATCTTCATCTAACCCAATTCGATCATAAGTTGCCGAATCATCCCATTCGACCAATTTGACAACCACTTCTATACGCTTTTGCAAGCGCACTGCCCGCACCCCAAACATATTGCGAACATTCAATATGCCCAACCCACGAATTTCCATATGATCTCTAAGCGTCTCACCACTGCTACCTACTACAATCCCTTGCATTTTACGTGAAACCAAGACAACATCATCAGCAACCAATCGATGGCCTCGTTCAACCAAATCAATCGCAATCTCACTTTTGCCGATACCACTGCGTCCAGAAAACAACAGTCCGATACCATATACGTCTACAAGTGAACCATGAATAGCCGTTCGGGGTGCAAACACATCATCGAGATGGAACGAAAAAAGGTGGGCAAACTTGGTGGTAGAATACGGCGTTTTGAATAGTGGTATTTGGCGTTGGTTCGCAAGCTCAATCATGCAGGGCAGAACTTCGTTATCATCGGTAATGACCATGCAGGGAATATCAAATTGAAAAACGGTTTGCAGAACCTGCATCATCACATCACGCTCATGACTGGCCAGATAAAGCATTTCTGTATTGCCCAGTACCTGTACACGATCGTAAGTAAAAAGCCCAACAAAACCAGCCAACGCCAAACCGGGGCGGTGCACATCGCTGGTGGTAAGCACATTGCCCAACCCGCCTTGCCCGGCCAACAATTCCAATGCCATATGTTCGCCGTAAGCGTCAAAAGCTTCACCAACAGAAATCTGATTCACATCATACCTCTGAAAGCGTGCTGTCGTCGGGCATCGCGTTCCGGTGATTGCGTCGTTTGTCGTGCAGTTTTTGAAGTTGACGGGTCATCTTATCACAAGCAGCATCAACGGCCTTGTACAATTTAGCATCATTGTCAGAAGCTTTAAGCGTTTGCCCTTGAACCCGAACAACAAGATCGGCGGTAAATGTAGCTTTGACTTCCCTGATCGTCATATGACAATCAATAATTGGAGAATAAAATCGCTCTGCCTTTTCCACTGCAGAAGTTGCATACGTCCGGGTCGCATCTGATACTTGGTAATGATGTCCCTCAATTGAAATTTTCATACCTCACTCCTCAAACAGACGACTTGGTCGAAAAAGTTTTGGTCAATTTAACCACTGTGCCGGTATCTGTCGGCAAAATTTCTACATCATCCATAAATGCCTGCATCATCAAAATTCCTCGACCAGAGGTGTTCATCACATTTGCAGGGGCCAGTGGGTCTGGAACAGCATTAACCACAAAGCCGCCCCCCTCGTCGTGTACCCATACCGTCATTGATGATGGATCCGCTTCTATTTTCATGCGTATATTTTTTTGTACATCCTCTTGGTTACCATGCAAGATGGCATTATTCACAGCTTCCATCACTGCAATCATCAAGTCTACTTCTTCTTCTTCTGGCAACTGCAAATCACTTGCCGCACCCTGTACTAGGCCAGCAAATTCCTCGACATGTTCAAAAGCACTTGCACATGTCAACTCGTATATTTTGGTGGTGTTGCCCATAGCACCTCCAAGATCTTAGCCAACGGAAAAAAAACGGCTTACAGTGCCTTGCGGAGAAACCTGCAGGGTAACCAATTGATAACATCGCGGACAACGCGCCTCGAATTTTTGCTTATCAGCGGTCAAATAAGCGCGTCCGTAGACCTTACAGCATCGAAACATAACACTTATAAAAGGACGTTTGGCCATGCCTTAACCTCAAAATAATTAGGCAGTTTGACGAAATTCAATATACGCCAATTCACAACCGGTGTCAAGTCTATGCCCACAGTTCCGCTTGACTGATTTTGCCCTGCGCAGTATACTCACAGCACATAGAAAATGTACCCACAGAAAATTCAGAAACAGACCTTATCTTATGGCATTACTGATATGTATGGTGGTGGGAACTGCAGTGTTTATTTTGGGTATCCATCAATTCCAAATCCGCCCATTAATCCCACATTTAGACAGCCTCAGACAAGGCAAAAACACGTACCTTGTTGTTGGCATCTTTGCGGGCATACTGTTTCCCGAAACAGAGTCTCAATACCGAGCCTTTGATACGGTCCGATATGGCTTTTTAAATATCGGGCTTATTTGGTTTGGGCTTCTACTTGGCCTTGAATGCAGCTTGCGCCAACTCCGCAAAGCCCAATGGTATATGGTGGGTGGCCAAATCGCAAGCGCCGGTTTTATCGTCAGTTTTGCAATTCTGTCAATATTGGCCAGCGGATCTATTCTGTTTCTTCATTTGGGCTTGGTCTCAAACCTGTCTCTGGCAACGTTATTGTGTACCTGCTTTGTCTTATCTACCCGATTCCCCGAACCCGCATTACGCTGGCGGGGGCGCCCAACACCTCCCACGCCCGATCCGACCCCCAACCTCCCCACTCATAACATGATTGCCTTATGCTTGCTCACCTTCGGGTTTCCTTTTTTTGCTTCGAATTTAACAACCACTGTAGGTTCTTTTTCATTTGTCGGTGGTTTTGGTCTGATGACCTTAATCGCAGGATTGGGCTTTTTAGCGGGAAGTTGCCTTGATTTTGCGTTGCGTACTCACAGAGACCCCGCCAATGGCATGGCTACAACCTGTTGCATTCTCATTTTTTTTGCAGGCCTTGGCCAGACTCTAGCGCTACCAGTTCTTTCCGTTGGCTTTATCTCTGGTGCGTGGTTAATTAACACAACGGTTGCAAAACGAGCCTTGTTAGAAGCGCTCTCCCGCGTAGACAGTGTCGTAACCCCCCTCTTTTATCTTTTTGTAGGAACACTTATTGGTGGGTACGGAGGTGGGGTTTTTGCCCTATGGCCCCCACTATTACCATTGGTGGCTATGATTCTGATCGTGAGGACAATGGGCAGAACTTTGGGTTATTCTGTGTCGCAATACTTTTGGCGAGTTCCCGAAAAGTGGCGCGACACATTGGAACTAAGCGCGCGACCTTTGGGACCTTTGTCTGTTGCCTTGGCTGTGCAAGCCTTATTTTTATTGGACCTGGATCACAATACACTCATTGCGGGGTTAATAACCAGCACGATACTCAGTCAAATCACGCTCTTTCCACCCCACGACACCACACCAATACACCGAATAGCTTCCATACCGAAGGATTAAACTCAGCCTATGCGCCTGCTCGTCATTTGTATCTCATTGGGCATCTTACTTTGGCAAACATCTTTAAACAACCCGCCAAACATACTCACGTTAATCGGTTTTATGATTGCAACAGGATTAACACTCACCCGTTTTTGCAAACGCTTCGGCTTACCAGCCCTTTCGGGTGCGCTCATCGGTGGGTTACTGTTGGGCACATTGCATATCATTCCCACTGACGCCCTGGCTCTCACCGACCACCTTAACGACTTTGCTTGGGGTTGGACGGGGTTATTCTTGGGCGCGGGGCTCACGCCTAAAGTCCTTTGTAATACACGCCTCTACAAGGGAGCATTGTGTTTATTTTTTCCACCAGCAATAGCAACATTCGCTTTTTTTGTTTTGCAAGATACACCAATGAATACCGCAATACCTTTAGCGCTGATTGCCGGAACATCTGTAATTTTGTTTTTACCCCCAAATTCCAAAATAAACGGCGAAATTATCCCCCTAGGTCAATTAACGACCGGTTTGGGTTTCTTATTTTGGATTATTTTCACCATTGATCTCACAACCATTTGGCAAACCGAAACGGTCCTGGTTAAACTCTTAGACATTGCCCTTTTCGGGGTCTTATTAGAGGCTGTCGTTCAGATTTGTAAACACGTTAGAACAGAAATCGCGCAACACCTTACACTCATTTCGCTGGCTTATGTGCTTGCAATTGCAACTGTTGATCGGGACATTTCACCTTTTATCTTGGCTTTTCCCTCAGGCATTTTCCTTAGTATTCGAAATGTACACGCACCGTTACTGCGCACACCCTCTTTGTCTGATGCCATCTTATCTTTTGTGCTAATTTCACTGGCACTCGACGTATCCCTCAAGAGCCCATTCATAGGAACCTATGCCCACACCATAACCCTTGGCTTTTATTTTATTGTGCTCATTGTAGGTAAAGTAGCCGGTGGTATTCTTGCCCAACGCTTGCTAGGCTTCCCACCTAAAGTTTGGTTCGCCCTCATCCCTCAGGGGCTGGTTGCCTTGTTCTGTTTACACCAAACACCAAACACCATATTTTCATCACACCAAGGATCATTACACACCCTCGTATTGCTCAGCTTTACCGCTTTATCCGTGCTATACCCCATATCCATTACCTTGTGGTCAAATATAAAAAGAGACCCGTTAGTAGGGCATAGGCCCTCCTGACGAGTCTCAATGTGTTCAATCTGAAAGCTGGGTCTATTGAAAGATACCTGTCACAGCAAATGATTGCTTTATGTATTTTTCA
>JABIFK010000394.1 GCA_018650745.1 Candidatus Latescibacterota bacterium
CGCCGTTATGGCCTTGCCCCCTTTCTTTGGGCGGTGGCGCAGTGGTCCTGGTGAAATTATGCACCATTTCCAAACCCTCAATGACGCCGTCACCATCCCCATTGTCTTACAAGATCATGTGCTTTCGGATATCACACTTCCAGTAGACTTTCTTGCCGACATGGCCAAACAATTGGATCGCCTGTTATACTTCAAGCTTGAAGCCGGCAATATTATTCATAAATCACGTAAGCTCCTCGAAGCGGCGTCTCAAAACATAGCCGGTGTCTTTGGTGGCAACAGTGGCATATTTCTACCCGAAGAGCATGAAGCGGGTTGCTGTGGTGCCATGCCTGCTTGTTATATGCCCGATGTCTTTCGCAAAACCTGGGACCTGCTCGAAGCCCATCAAATGGATGAAGCGGTTGACACATTCACACCTTATTCCCGCTTGGCCGCCTACGAAAATGCCAATGCCAACCGGTGCGTGTGGAAAGAATTGCTCGTACAACGCGGCATCATCACTTCTGGCACTGTGCGCGACCCCAAACCGGGTTTTGCCGACGCATGGCAAATCAACCAACTGATACACGTTGCAAAACGGGTAGGGCTGATTTAAGGCGACGAATCAACGAATCAACGAATCACATAACGATTTGGAGGTAAGGTGAGGTTCGTCTATTCGTCTATTCGTCTATTCGTCTATTCGCACATTTCAAATTTTAAGGACACCCAATGCACATCACCCAAGTAGACATCTATATTTACAAACTCGATCAACATTACAAATTACGTGGTGTTCAAGAAACACCTGGATTGTTGCCAGGAACAGACTATTACTTTGAGCCACATTGGCGACAGGCATACAGTCAAAAGGTCGAGTCCTGTCTGATCAAACTCACGACCGATACAGGTCTGGTCGGTTGGGGTGAAGCACAAGCCCCCATCTTACCCGAAACGGCAGCCTCCGTAATCAAAAACCTTGTTGGCCCCTTTCTGCTCGGCAAAGACCCACTGCGACGCGCTTGGATCTACGACCAACTCTATCACATCAACAACGTACGTGGCCATGGCACAGGCTTTATGCTCGACGCCATTGCAGCTGCCGACATCGCCCTTTGGGATTTGGCGGGCAAATATTATGACGCACCCGTTTGCGAACTGATGGGCGGCCCCTTTTCACACGAACTCACCGCATACATCTCTGGCCTACGCCAACCGACCCTCGAAGAACAATGCCAAGCCGCCAGCCAATACATGGCCGAAGGCTATGCCGGCATCAAACTCTTTCCGGGTGAAAACATTGAAAACACCATCCGAGAAGTACGCAAAGCCGCAGGCCCCAATGCCCGACTCTATTGTGACCTCCTTTGGCGGTGTCGCCTCGACGAGGCCTTGCGTTTGGGACGTATTCTCGATGCCGAAAGATATGAATTTTTCGAAGCCCCTTTACCGCCCGAAGATATTGCAGGCCACCAAAAACTCGTACAATCACTCGATATCCCCATTGCTATTGGTGAGCCCTTGCGTACAGCCTATGAATTTCAATCTTGGTTTGACAATGGTGCACTTGGCGTAGCACAGCCCGATGTGGTGCGCACGGGCCTCACATCGGCACTTAAGATTTCAGCTTTAGCTGAAGCACGCCGCATTCCCGTCGCCCCTCATGTGGGCGTGTGCACAGGCATTGGCATGGCCGCAACGTGGCAATTGGCGGCTTCGGTGCCGAACTTTCTCATTCAAGAGTTCCAATTTGAGCTCGCCGAGCGCGCCAACACCATCCTCAAAACACCTCTTGAATGGCAAGGCGGAAAACTCATCGTTCCCATGCGACCCGGTCTTGGTGTTGAAATTGATGAAGCGGCGCTTACCGATGTTATAGCGGAACAGTGGACGATTGGGTAGGAGACAGGAGACAGGAGACAGGAGAGAATCAAAGATCAAAAGGCAGAAAAAAAGCATACCCTAAGCAATCAGGAGACACAGTGGTTAACTCAGCAATTTGCACCTTATATACAGTACTTAAAAACAAATACACAGCATATGTATTCTGTGCTTTATTGTTTGGCCTATTTGCATCCTCAGCAAACGCACAAGTAAACGTTGAACTCTATCGCAAAAAAAAGGGTGTGCAAGGCAACATCGGGTTGCATGTGGGGGGTGCAAGCGGCAACAGCGACTTCTTTACAGGAGGCGGTGCGGCTAACATCTCTTACAACACTCCCGTCTACTCGCTTCTTTTGCTCGGTGACGGTCTGCTTGGTTTTCGAGATGGCGAAAGTTTTTCTAACGAAGGCCTGATACATTTGCGCTACACCTATGTGAAACCCCCGCGCTTTCAGCCCGAAACATTTGTGCAATCCTACTACGCCCGTTCGCGCAAGCTCACGTTCCGCGCCCTTGCTGGTGCCGGATTACGCACCATCTTATTTGAAGACGACACATATTCCTTCACTGTAGGCAACAGCCTCATGTGGGAGCGTGAGCATTTGGATCTCACCGCCATAGACCCTCATCCAACCCGTACGTCTGAAATACGATCCAGCAACTACGTCAATTTCCAAATTCGCAAAAAAGCCACCATCACGCTCACGGGGTATTATCAATTTGTCCCCAGCGAGATCAAAGACTTTCGCCTGCTCGGCAACTTGCAAATAGCCAGTCGTGTGGCAGGCCCGCTACAACAGGTCACCACCATCCGCTACAGACGCGACAGCCGCCCCCCACTCGACATACATAAAAATGACCTCACCATAGGCACCAGCTTTGCACTCACCTTTGGGCAAAAGAAAAAATCCGAGGAAAAGAAACCGGAATGAAATCGCATCTACCTCTTTTGCGAAGACATCAACGACGGCGGACGTGCTTTTTACGAAAGCTATGGATTCAAACCTGAAACCATTCTCGATAATTTTTACGGCGATTGTAATGCCGTCTTATACGTTCTTGAAAAAGATTGAAAGGAGTAACATTTGTCTCAGTTTCCATCTCCAAATCGGTACGACAATATGACTTACAACCGCTGTGGTAACAGTGGCGTCAAACTGCCCACCATTTCATTGGGTTTATGGCACAACTTTGGCGGTGTTGATACTTACGAAATGGGCCGTGCAACCGTACGCAAAGCCTTCAACTTGGGTGTAACACACTTTGACTTGGCCAACAACTATGGTCCCCCTCCGGGTTCTGCCGAAGAAACTTTTGGCCGAATCCTCAAAGACGACCTTCATGCCC
>JABIFK010000769.1 GCA_018650745.1 Candidatus Latescibacterota bacterium
ACGCACGCTGTATGGATCGGCTGCAAATACCGCCTCTAATTCACCCCTTGCCTCAGCATCTTTGCCCAAACGCAACAGATCAAAAGCCAACAGCAAACGCGCCTCATGATCCTCTGCATCAACCTCTAAAGCTTGCGCTTGAAATGCCCGCCCCTCTTCAAAACGGTAATGCCGAGAAGCAAGCCGCCCCGGAATGCGATAAGCGCCAGAAAACAAGGAGTTAATAGCAAACATCTCTTCACACAATTGCGCCACACGCACCGAATCGTCTTTCAAGAAAAATGCAGCGGCCTTTAAACCCAATGCCTCCAAATGATTGGGATTGATTGTCGTCACAGAATCTAGAACAGCGAGTGCTTCATCCGCTTTACCCAAATCCAAAAACCGTTCTACACGCAACAACCTCATTTGTGGATGATTTGGGTTCATCGTATTCAAAGACGCCATCACTGTTTCTATGCGTTGATCTGATGCGTGATAATAACACTGAGCAAGGCCCGCAAGGGCTTCTTGATTTTCGGAGTTGGCTTTTAAAGCCTGTGTATACTGCCGTTCGGCCACATCATACGCCCGTTTGGACAGAGCCAAATCACCCGCGGCAACAAAAGCGTCGTCATAAGATGGAAAAGCATTGGTGAGCATTGAAAAATGACGCAAAATCACACGCGGATCTTCGCCATTAAGCACCATCAATTGTCCTTCAGCCAACACATCATCTCGCCCGCGCCGATAGTTGGACAAGCTTTGCAGCTGCTGCTCGGTCAGCATAATAATGCCTTCAAAGTCACCTGCCCGTCCACGATACCGGTACAACTGAGCAAGCCGAATCATGGCAGCCGGGTCGGTCGCACTCAGGGCCAACCCCTCGAGCACATCAATGGCTTTATCGATATGCCCAACCGTAAACAACAACTCGGCATAATCGCGCCGCATAGACCGAGGCCGATACGTCAACCGCTCAAAACGAGCCTCCAAGGCCGCAATGGCTTTGGCATAGGAACCACGTTGCCACAAATCGCGATAATCGGTGGTTTGTGCTTCAACAATAGATGTGAGCATCAAAATAACAATGAGAATCTTTTTCATTACTCTTTCGACCTTTGAAACAGAGGTATTGTTCCCAGTAATTGTGCTTGCCAAACATACACAAATATAGCTAAAACTCAATATACCAAAGCCCATCTACAGCAAAATAAAAGGCTTATGCAAAAATGCATAAGCCTTTTATTTTCTCTATTAATAGAGATCAATCATTCCCAACCAACTGCGCACCAAACGCATACCAAGCCTTTCGTGCAGGGTCTCGTTCAGCAACGCGTTTCATATGCGGGTTTTGAGTACGCATAGTTTCGGTCGTATATAAAATATCTTCACCTCTATAAGCTTCAGCAACCCGTGTGGCAGAATAAGGTGCACGAGAATAAGCCTCTTGTTTTTTGTGTCTGCGATGATCCTCCCAAATGGCACTGCCACCATTTGCAGGTGCACTTGCGGCATTCACTGTCAATGTAATTGTACCAAAAGAGGCCATATTGGCCCAGACTTGTCGCCGAAACAGCGGATCTCCACCATCGTAACACAAATGCATCAATACCTGCGCACCGTGCAAAGCCGCCATCTCAGAATACTCACTCCACAAAGCCTCCTGCATCCCCACCAACATCGCCACAGGCACCCCTTGAAGGTCAAACCACATCGACTGTAATTGATCACCTGCAGCAAACAAATGCGGTCGATCAACCACAGTTTGTGCATAACGCGTCAAGATTTGCCCATCTTTTCCAACGGCAAACGCGCCATTATACCGTTTGCCACCTTCAAAATAAGGCATACCAAATACAACGCCAATATCCATTGTTTTGGCACTGGCGCTCAGCAGATCCAATGCCATCTCCAATGCCATCTCATCCGCCGCTTCAATATCTTTATCCAACGCACCCGTAACTGCCAACTCGGGAAACACAATCACATCGGCACCCTTATTCGCCGCCGTTCCTATTTGGGCCCGCATCAAAGCCATATTGCCATCAATATCATCATAACACTGCATTTGTGCAGCCGCAAATGTCAGTGTCTCTTCTTGAGAGGTCAAACCTTCCCAATCGCCCGGTTCCGCCGAATCTGTGTCAAAAGACCAAAGTGAGCCTACCAGTGGGTGTTTTTTTCTTTGTTGAGCAACATCACCTGTTGCAACACTTGGATCAATATTGCATACCAATAAGGCATCTACCTCCCCAGCCAAAGAGGCCACACACTGTCCGTCTGGTGAAAACACAGCACTATGCCCGTGCCCATTTATCAAATGTTCATGATCTCGATATCCGTCGAGTTGAGAAGTATTAACAAACATGGAAAATACCCCATTGCGCACCGCGCGTGGGCGGTACCAAAACCACTCTTGATCAGGCAACCATTCATCGGCAAAATTATTGGAAAACTCCACCAACACCTTTGCCCCCATAAATGCAGGACCATCCTCTACCTTACGCAACCACCGATCGGCACAGATAATGGCCCCAAATGGCACACCATCAATTTCAAATAAATTTGGCAACGGCCCTTTTTTTACATCCCACATTTTTTCATAGTGCAAGATCTCCTGCCCCCGAGGGTCATATACCTTCATTGCATTAAACAAAGGAGAGGTATCGGAGTGGCGATCTAAATAACCAAATGCCACATAAATACCATTTTCTTGCGCATCTTGAGCAAGTGCTTGAAGCCCCAGATCAATTTCAATCTTGGGTGTGTGAGGCGCACAGGTCAACGCCGCTTCGGGGAAAAACACAGCACGACATTGTTTGAGCTTCGCTTGGCGAATCATAATGGCCATCTTAGCTAAGTTATAACGCAACTCAGGTTCTAAGGCAATTTGTGCAATGCCCAATGTTAAATCATCTGCCACACAGTACTCCAAGAGAATCGTCTATCCGCCAAAACCAATTAAGAAGCGCACAGAAAATCAGGATCTTCTGTGCGCCCACCGAAAAAATAAATCTACATCAAGACAATGACAAAAAGTGCCGTAGCATTCACTTCGGTAAACGAATTGTCGTCATCAGCTTTAGATATAAGTGCGAACTCACAAGAATCCCAACGTTCTACAGCCATAACGTCATACCTTTATCGGTTGTATGCGAAATGCCCACCGCGAATATGCTGCCAAACATCATCACAAGCTTTAAGCGTGTCTTCTTCTAATCGTCCATCAGCCGCCTGAATGTTGTGCTCCAAATGTTCCAACTTGCTTGCACCCAAAATCATCGAATCGACAATGGGTTGTGACATTTGCCATTGCAAAGCCAATTCAATCATGGTCTTGCCCGCATCATCAGCAATTTTCTCAATCATCTCCATTGCTTCAAAATTGCGATCATGCCAAAATCGACCATAGTAGTCTTTGTTCATTCCCAAGCGCGTATCTTTAGAAGGTGCCGCATCACGGCTGTATTTACCCGTCAACATCCCTGCAGCCAGAGGATTGTAAACCGTCATACCAATATTCATCTCTTTGCTAAATGACACACACTCTTCATCAATACTTCTTGTGATAATATTATAGGGTAACTGCAACACCACAGGCGGTGCCCAATTATGAACATCGCATTTCCACAACGCTTTCATCACCTGCCAAGAAGCAAAGTTTGACATCCCCACATACATGACCTTGCCTTGCTGAACCAGCATGTCAAACGCTGCCATGGTCTCTTCAATGGGTGTGTTCCAATCGGGTTTGTGCAAATAAAATATATCCAAGCAATCGGTCTTCAAACGCTTCAAGCTCGCCTCAACCCCTTTGATCACATGCCAGCGATTCAAACCTTGATCTTTGCTCCTATCTTTGCCCACAAGATTGGCCACCTTGCTTGCCAAAATCACCTTGTCGCGTTTGCCTTTAAGCGCTTTGCCCGTAATTTCTTCAGATCGACCTTTTGTATAGGCATCTGCAGTATCAATAAAATTCACACCCGCATCAATTGCCGTTTCCACCATCTTAATCGACGTGGCTTCATCTGCCTGATCGCCAAACGTCATGGTGCCCAAACAAATACGGGATACCCGCATCCCCGTCCCTCTTAAAATTTGATATTCCATTGTTTCTCCTTAACAGTTTAAAAACAAATACAATTTCGTGACGCTACATAATAGTAAAATTTCTGTTCAACAAGAAATTAAAAAAACACACATCGCTATATTTTTTTATGGATTATCCAATTGAGTATAGATACGAGGCGGTTCACAATGCGTAATCACCCCGGCGGTTTCATTGGGCGACAACCCAATAACCACAAGTAATCATATGTTTACCCCTTAAGAGATGACAACAAGAAACCCATACAAAAGCTCTTTTTTGCTCAATTGACTTCGCCCAAACCCGGTTTTATCTTGCCCTAACCATAATACCATCCTTCTCAAGGAGAACACATGGCCAAACGAAACGTAAATGCACCACCACCGCCTTATATATGGCCCGAAGTACCCATTGACAAATCGGGCTTAGACCCTAAAAGATTAGATGCCTGGTGGAAGTTGCTCAAAAAAAACAACACCAACAGCATTTTTGTTATGTATAAAGACAAAGTTGTTTTTGAACGGTACGCCAAAGGGTTTGACCGCCACAAATCACACTATACCGCATCAATGGCCAAAGCCCTCACAGGTGGCATGTCTTTGCTTTTTGCCATTCAAGACGGTTTGATCAAATTTGATGACCTCGCGCACAAATACATCCCCCAATGGAAAAAAGATCCGCTCAAATCAAAAATCACCATCGCCCATTTGGCCACCCATACATCGGGCATATCCGATTCGTCAGTTTCAGGATTTAGCCACACGGAAGAACCTGGTTGGAAAGGTACATTTTGGCAGCGCAATGCCGCGCCCAATGATCCATTCACACTCTCACGTGATCAGGCACCCATCTTATTTGAGCCGGGCTCAAAATATCAATACAGCAACCCCGGCATTGCCATGCTCACATACTGCGTGACCAAAGCATTACAAAAGAGCCCACATAAAGACGTCCGTACTTTATTACGAGAGCGTCTTATGAGCCCTATGGGTATTCCAGAAAACGAATGGAGCTGTGGTTATGGGCAGACCTTTATCGTTGATGGTTTGCCCTTGGTTGGCACGTGGGGTGGTGGTGGATACAGCGTACGCGCCACAGCTGCGGTGATCCGTTTGCTCATGCGCAAAGGTGCATGGGGCAAAGACCATTTGCTCAAATCGAACATTGTCGAAGACGCAATGGTCAATGCCGGGTTATTGCCCAACCTCAACGGCCATGTCTGGTGGCTCAACTCCGATGGCAAAGGCAACAAACACCAAAAGTGCCTACCAGAAGATGCCTTTTGGGGATCGGGTGCAGGGTTTCAGATTGGCATGGGCATTCCAAGCTTAGACCTCATTATGGTGCGCAATGGTCAAGACCCGCTCGACATTAAAAATGCCAGCAAAAATAAAAAACGCGTAACAGATGGATTACGTGACCGCGTACAAAGTAAGGTGATATTTGCCCCGCTCATCGACAGCATCCTTATTCATAAAGCGCCCTATCCTCAAAGTGAAAAAATCACAGCTTGCACTTGGGACCCATTAAGCAAAGTGCGACGGTTTGCCACTGGTGGCATTATTCGTGACGGCAGTGACAACTGGCCCATGACTTGGGATACCGATAACAACCAATACACTGCCTATGGCGATGGATATGGTTTTGCGCCGAATACGCCAAATAAATTGGGTATGGGATTTGCCAAAATTGAAGGCACTGCTGAAAATTTCGTGGCCACTAACATTCGTTCGGACGCAGAAAACACAGCGTATGGTGCCAACGACCGAAAAGCAAGCGGCCTACTTTCAATTAATGGCACCTTATACTTGCTCGCCCGAAACGACAATAAAAAAGGACAGCATTCTCGCATCGGCTGGTCCACCGATCATATGCGTACCTTTCAATGGGCCAAATGGAGTTTCAAAGAATTGGGACATCCCACGTTTGTCAACTTTGGCCAAAATTACGATGGGGCCCGAGATGGTTTTGTTTACATTTGGAGCAATGACAACCCATCGGCCTATCAAGGGTCCGATCATTTTGTGCTGGCCCGTGTGCCAAAAAATAAAATCGTGCAACGTGATGCGTATGAATTCTTTGTCCGTCTCAAAGGTGGCAAACCTGCTTGGTCATCAGACATCAAAAAACGAGGTCCCGTATTCAAATTTCCACAAACCTGCATCCGATCCAGCATCAGTTATAACGCGGGTCTCAAACGCTATATCCTTTGGCAGAACTTACGAAAAGCGGGTGGTGAAGACACACGTTTCTCTGGCGGATTTGGTATCTTTGAAGCACCCAACCCTTGGGGACCTTGGAAAGCGGTTTATTTCACCAACAAATGGGATATTGGGCCAGGTGAACTGGGATGCTTTCCAACCAAGTGGATGAGCAAGGATGGTAAAACCATGCACTTGGTCTGCTCCAGTGATGATCAATTCACCATTCGCAAAGTAAAATTGCAGGTCAAATAACATCACAAGAGCTCCCACGACAACCGTTGTGGAAAATTGATTGCATCATAACCGAAGCGCACTATATTAATCCCTGCCCTCTTTTTTAAAGAAGGCAGGGATATTTTTGTCATAACACAGTATTCAAAAAATCACACGCTATTCTGTTTTTCCACAACGGTTTGTTTTTATAACCACCCATCACCGCACAAGTGAGGTTTCATATATGTCTGAAGAAATAACAGTCACACAAGAAACACTCGACAAACTCATGGTTCCCAGTACTGCAACATTGACGTCGGCGCTTAACAAGCGTGGTTTGTGGAACATATTCATGAACAATGTCAGCCCCCTAAAACCCGGCATGAAAATGGCAGGCCCCGCATTTACAATGCGCTATATCCCTTCACGCGAAGATGTCGATCGTATACCTGTAGATAACCTTGTGGACATTCAGCGTGTTGGCATTGAGCAAGTTGGGCCCGGTGAAGTATTTGTAATCGATGCCCGAGGAGACGACCGTGCCGGCACAATGGGGTCGATTTTGGCCACACGACTTCATGTGCGTGGCGCCGCTGGTATTGTGTGTGACGGCTCTTATCGTGACAGCCCAGCCATTGCAGACATTGGTATTCCCGCTTTTTCAAGTGCCATGAATGCACATACAAATAAAACCATTCACAGTCCCATTGACCTCCAATTGCCCATCGCCTGTGGTGGCGTTGCTGTTTATCCAGGTGACATCATCGTAGGAGACTGTGAAGGCGTGGTTGTCATCCCACGTCATCTGGCCGCTGAAGTTGCCGAAGAAGCAGCAGCATCAGAGCAAAAAGAGAACTTTATCTTAGAAAAAATCCAAAACGGCGCCAGCATCGTGGGCACCTATCCCCCCGATGAAAATACACTGGCAGAGTTTGAAGCTTGGAAAAAAGAACGTAACGAATAAATAGACTGGTACATATGATAAAAAAGGGTTACGAAGTTGAATTCGTAACCCTTTTTTATATGATAGAAACAAGCACAATCGCTCATCTTACCTATAATTTATCGCGCACCCAAGTTTGCACGACCTCCAAAATATCTAATAAAAAATACGACCAATAATACAATCTTGATCTTTTTTAAAAAATACTATGCTTACAAAAACAAATTTTTATACCTATTCAGTTGTAGCATCGTGTGTTCGAGTATTTACGACATGAAAGCCCTTATATTTCATATTGCTTCATGTCCCAGAACTGGTATGTTTAATCCAAAGAAATAAATCCAACCCATCGAGGTCTCCCCTTATTACTCAGTCATCACCTATTACCGAGAAACAAGATGAACACATTCCAGAAAACAGCCATTATAACCCTCATCGCCACACTCATTCTCATTGCAGTCGGCAGCTTGGTTCGAGTGTCTGGCGCAGGCTTAGGATGCCCCGATTGGCCCAGATGTTGGGGCTGTTGGTTTCCGCCGTCGAGTATTGAAGAAATTGATGCCGGTTATTTAAAAGAAAAAGGCATTTCGATTGAAGACTTTAACCCCACTAAAATGTGGATAGAATATATCAATCGGCTTGTCGGTGTCACCATTGGCTTGTTGGTGCTCGCCACATTCTTTCGTGCATTGCCCTACCGACAAACAGAACCTCGCATCTTTTGGGGAGCACTACTTGCCGTCTTTCTGGTAGGCTTCTCGGGCTGGCTGGGCGGGCAAGTGGTTCAATCGGGTCTCAAGCCCGGTATGATCACGCTTCATATGGTCAGTGCCATGATGCTTTTGTGCGTACTCCTTTACGTCACATTTCTCGCCGTGCAAAGCCGCGTGCCACTCTCTATTCCCAATCACATACACCGCCGACTCATCCACCTTTCTACACTGCTCTTTGTTATCATTGCACTTCAAATGCTCTTGGGCACCCAAGTGCGCGAAGCCGTTGACCCCTACATTAAAAATAACGCCGGATTAGATCGCAGTGCTTGGATGACCACCATTGGTTGGATTGATCACATTCATCGCTCCTTCACTTGGCTTGTCATTGCTGCCGTTGCATTCTTTGTCTACACCGTCTACAAGCACAACATCCACGGCTTCTTCCGCACGCTCACCTACACCAATATCGTTCTCATCATTGCCCAAACGATATTCGGTATTTTATTGGCTTACGGTGGCTTGCCCCACGTCTTTCAGGTTTTACACCTCTTCTCTGCATCCCTGCTTATTTGTGCCACCTTTGCGCTGGTACTCTTGTCTCGCCAGCAAGTTACAGATCAAACCTCAACCCCCGGTTAATCGGGTTCTAAAAAGAGAAGACATAGATTTTCGTTTGACATCTTCCCTATTCAAACGTAATGTGTGCCATCCATAAATATTCTTTTGCTCCTGGAGTTTCAATGAGAATTCTCATTGTAGAAGACGACCGTGCCGCTGCACATCTTTTTGCAGAAATTGCACACCAAAAGGGATTTGAAAATGTTGACCTTGCCGATTCTGCAGAAAGTGCACTCGAATTGGCTGTTGGCGCGCAATATGACCTTGTCACCTTAGATATACAACTGCCAGGTGCCAGCGGACTAGAAGTTTTAAGTGCGATACGCAATATGTGCCCGCACGCAATTATTGCCGTCATTTCAGGGCATTTGCCCGGCGACATCGATTCTGAAGTTGCCGAATGTGCAGACGTTATGATTGCCAAACCCATCTCTAATGGCGCACTGGGCACCTTACTCGAAAATGCGCAGCTCATTCATACGGCCATGAACAACATTCGTGCCTTAGAAAAAAATGCGTCCAAGGGACACTAAAATATGGCTCATATTTTGGTCATCGATGATGAATTTGAAGTGCGAAATACCATTCGCTTTATGCTCGAACGGGAAGGACACAAAGTTACAGAAGCCTTAGACGGCGTTGAGGGCATTCAGTACTTTCTCAAACATTCGGCAGACCTTATTATTACCGACATATTAATGCCCAATCAAGACGGTATTGAAACCCTATTGCAATTGCACGTAGATCACCCCGAAGTACCCGTTATTGTCATCTCGGGAAATGCACCAGAACACCTCGGTCTGGCCAGTGAATTTGGTGCGCATTCTGTCCTTTCGAAGCCCTTTAAATACCAAGAACTTATCAATGCAGTCTCGCAAGCATTGGAAACATAACATTACCCTCACGCCATATATCCAAAGGATTTGAAAATGAAGATTTCCGTGTGGCATCGCGATCTATCAGACTCTTATTTGCGTTACATCACACAGCTTGGAGCAGATTGTGTTGACTTTGGTCGTGATTACGATGTGCCGGGTGTGGCTGAGCAGGGATATCCAGACTTGGACGGACTCCTCAAAATGAAGAAAACATTTCAATCTTGGGGTTTGGAAATCAACCGCGTCACACTGCCCAACGTTTCTGAAAAGTTCTTCAAAGATCAAGACGGTGCCGAAAAAGAACTCGAAAATACCTGCACGGCACTGCGTGTATTTGCAGAAGCAGGCGTGCCTATTGCACGCCAACGCTTTTGGGGTGACACCTTTAACGAATTGATGTTCCGCTACAAGTCAGAGCACCGAGGCGGTTATCTTTCCCGTGGCGAAAGCCAAGCGCTCACCAACCCCGTGCCCGAAACGCCCGATTATGAGGCCCTACAAAGTTGGTGGCAACACTTTTGTACCGTTTATGAGAGTCTCGTTCCAATAGCCAACGAAACGGGAATCAAACTTGCCGTTCACCCATCAGACACACCCACCCCCGACACGCCATTTGGCGGCCTCGGTTTTCACCGCGTCATCGATGCCTTTCCTGGCCCACAAGTCGGTTATCTCTATTGTTGTGGCACCCGAGCTGAAGCCGGTGGTTCTTCTCTTGTGCTTGATGAAATCAACCACTATGGGCGCAAAGATCGCATCTTCATGGTTCACTTGCGCAATGTACGCGGCAGCTTGGCAACAGCACGCGGATTTGAAGAAACCTTGCTTGATGACGGTGATATGAATATGTTCAAAATTTTACTCGAACTCAAACGTGTTGGTTTCGATGGCTGCCTAAATCCCGACCATATTCCCGCCCTCGAAGGTGACAAAGATCCCATATCAGGTGGGTTGGCGTATTCGGTCGGATATATCAAGGCACTCTTTGCTGCTTTGGCTGCCATTTAGCGGCCCA
>JABIFK010000673.1 GCA_018650745.1 Candidatus Latescibacterota bacterium
CCAGAACATGGTCATGGTGAACGGCGCAACCAGTTGGTTCAGTTGATGGACATCTACCCGACAGTACTGTCAGCTGTGGACCGACCCTTGCCAGAAATGCCAGCGGAGCGCCCATTGCACGGGGTAGACCTGCTACCTGTTCTAGCAGATGCTGAAGCACCTACACGCGACTACGCACTGATGGGCATGTTTGGCCAAAGCGTCTCAATCACGGATGGAACCTGGACCTTGCACCAATCGCCAATTGCTGACAACCAACCCCTCAATTGGTACGGCTATCACCTCGCGCGCTTCTTGCGTTACAATTTAGGCCCCTACGAGAATGGCCACCGAGCAGTAACAAACAGCAAGGCCTGGCCGGTCTCAACCTCGCTCCACGACAAGTCAACCGACCCCAACGAATTGACAAATATTGCAGAAGACAACCCGGACCAACTGGCAACCATGCAGAACAAGCTACGAGACGAGCTGATCAGGTTACAAGCACCACCAGAACAATTGGTCAGATTAGAACTAAACGGAATGGGAAAATAGAATGTCAAATGGCCCAATCATTACAAAAATGGTTAAAATCAATTACTTTAAATTAATATCCTCAATTGTCATCTGCCAATTCGCAGGCATTCTGGGGTCATTTTTTACAGTTTCATCTATCTCTACCTGGTACGTCACATTAAACAAACCCTTTTTCAATCCACCCAATTGGATTTTTGGCCCCGTTTGGATCACGCTTTATTTATTAATGGGTATTTCACTTTATTTAATCTGGCATAACAATACCAACGATTCAAAACCAGCATGGGTTGTTTTCTTTATCCAACTTGGATTAAATGCGCTATGGTCGCTCTTGTTTTTTGGTTTGAAAAGTCCACTGTTGGCATTTATTGAAATCACCTTCTTGTGGTTATTTATCGTGCTCACAATTCTGTTCTTCTATCCGCACTCAAAAACAGCCTCTTATTTGTTGATCCCCTATCTGTTATGGGTAAGTTTCGCTTCGGTGTTAAATTTCTCAATCTTTTATTTGAATTAGACTTTTTGCCCTAAATAAAAAAGCGATATCCGCACCTTTGCAGATATCGCTTTTTTTCATTCAACATTCATTTACGAAACAGAAACCCCGACGTCACTCAAGGCCTCAACCGCATCCTTCACCTGTCCCCAACGATTCTCATCATCATAGTTGGATTGGACACCCCCCGGTCTGCTTCGACCATCATCTACAATCTTCATAAAATCCTCAGCCAGCTCTTTTACCACATCTGGGTGTGCTTTATATACATTTTGATCTTCACCTTCGTCCTCACCAATCTGATACAATTGCACAGGCGACATATCCGTGAAATCATCATATTTATTGCCACCCGACCCTTGATGAATCAAAAGTTTCCAATCTCCCTTGCGAATGGCAAAACATCCCGAGGCAGAGTGATGAATCGTGGTCTCACGAATGGGGACCTCATTGTCTGTGCCCAACATCGCAGGCAACAAATCGAATGAATCTTCCGCCGCATCATCAGGCACATCTGCGTCAACAATAGCAGCTGCCGTCGCAAAGAAATCAACCAAACTCACCGTTTGACCTGATGTGGTATCCTTTGGTATTTCTGCTGGCCATTGCGCCACAAATGGCACCCGATGTCCGCCGTCCCAATTGTCTCGTTTGCACCCTCTAAAACCCGCCGCGCTATAATGTCCAATTTCTTCTTTGCGCAAATGCATAAACCGCTCGGGCCCATTGTCACTCGTAAACACAATCAACGTATCTTCCGTCACGCCCGCCGCTTCAACCGCCGCTACAATACGCCCGACCGAATGATCCACTTCCAACACAAAATCCAAATACTGATCCTTTGTGCCCGAACGCCCAATAAAGTCTTTGCTTGGCGCAACAGGCGTGTGCGGTGCCGTAAAAGGCACGTATAGGAAAAAGGGTTGGTCTTTGCCCGCAGCATCTTCAACCACACCTACGGCCTTATCCGTAATATCTACCAACACTTTGTCTGGATGCATGCCAGATTGCACCGGTCCAGGACGTCCGCGATCATTTTCAGGATCATTTTGCATAATCGTGAGTCCATTTACATTTGGAGCAAACCCGTGATAAGCCGTACCTTCAGGCACTTCGGCGGGCATATCATTTTCGATATACACATAAGGAGGCATATCCAACGAAGCAGAAATACCCCAGTAATAATCAAAACCATGCGCCAAAGGTCCGTTCTTTACCGGTGCGGTGAAATCAACACCACAATCCACGCTCTCCTTATTTATCTCCCCACCTTCATCCGTATACGCACCGCTCTTAGTTTTCCAATCCAATCCCAAGTGCCACTTGCCAACCGCCGCCGTATAATATCCCTGACCTTTCAAAAGCTGTGCAACCGTCAATCGACCTTTCTCAAGCAACGGTGGGCTGTATCCCCCATTCACGCCGCTCTTCATCCGGCTCCTAAAATTATACCGCCCAGTGAGCACACTATACCGCGACGGCGTACACACAGCCGAACTCGTGTGGGCATCTGTAAACTTCACGCCCTTATTTGCCAAGCCATCAATATGCGGCGTCTGAATCTTAGAACTTGGATTCAATGCACTCACATCACCATAACCGAGATCATCACACAAAATAAAAATGATATTGGGTCGAGACATAAAAAACTCCATTTAAAAAGGCAACCTGCCCACCATTAAGTTAAAAAAAGGTCACGACAAAATATCGCAAGCCTCTGCCATTGTCCAGCATCAACTTCAATGGCTCATAGACCATAGACAGTAGACCAACGCGTTATATTTTTTTAGGCAATGCGCGTATCACACAAGTTGCTATTGCTAAGACCAAAGCTTTTGACTATCGTAACCACTGGCAATATCCCATCGATAGAGGGATACAACCTCAGATCATCACTCATCACGCCCAAATTCTCAAGCAGGTATCATGACCGAAAAACAAAAAAACTTCAAACCACCTCCCAAAAAATTTCAAGCCAGAGGGCTTCCCGTTATCTATGAAGATCGCGACATTTTGGTGGTGAACAAAATCAATGGGTTATTAACTGTAGGTACAGACAGGATCAAGGAAGAAACCGCATATTATCGTTTAAGCAAATATGTCAAAAAGGGAAATCCAAGATCCAAGGACAGAGTCTTCATCGTGCACCGTTTAGACAGAGACACATCGGGTGTGATCGTATTTGCAAAAAGTGTAGAAGCCAAGCGTTATCTTCAAGATGAATGGAAAAATTTCACAAAGAAATATTATGCAGTCGTACACGGCGCCTTAGACAAAAAAGAAGATGTCATGATATCCTACCTAACCGAAAACAGTGCCTTTAAAGTCTACTCTGTCAAAGACTCTAAAAAAGGCAAACTCTCCAAGACCGGCTATCGGGTAATACAAGAATCAGAACGTCACAGCCTACTCGAAGTTGACCTGATCACGGGGCGAAAAAATCAAATCCGTGTTCATTTCTCAGAAAAGGGACATCCCGTGGTTGGAGACAAGCTATATGGCACAACGAGAAAAGGGGTTAAAAGACTGATGCTTCATTCCGCATCACTCACGCTCTTACACCCCCATTCCAAAGAAGAAATGACATTTGATACAAAGGTCCCCTCTCAGTTCACCGCTTTGTTCCGCAAATAACAATACAGAATCTCCAATTATCCTATCGCAGGAACTGAAATGGATCCCAACGCCCTCACGATCTGTATCCACCGCGCAAGTCATTACCTCGAAACCCACGGCCCACCTTGGACACTGGCCATGGCACGTTTTATGACAAACCAAGGTGACAGAAACGATGTACTGACAGCGCTGGCCAAATACCAAAACGACGATGGTGGCTGGTGGGGCATCGGCACACTCAAAGCACCCATCTCAACCATCAGCAACACCATCAAAATCCTGGCCTTGTGGTACCGGTACCAACAAGCACATAAAGGTTAGAGATATATACCAATGAACCATCCACACATTAAAGGGCAGTACGATGCATGTTGATAAAAGCAAAAAAGTAAAATGGGAAGAAATGTTCCCTGATGAGCTTTATCAAAAGATTCAGGATGAGCCTATCTGCTATCTTGCATATGGTCTTGCCGAACCTCACGGCCCGTATAATGCCCTTGGGCTCGATTGGTTAAAAGCATATTCCCTGGTTGAACAAACTGCCCAAAGATACGGTGGTGTCGTCGCACCACCATTTGCATGGCATATCCAAGAACGTCCAGAGTTCCACGATGACGGAAAAGGACACGGTTGGCTGCCCAGCGTAGGCGTCAAACAATCGCTGAGCAGTTCCATTCCAAGCGACTTATTCTACAGAATGGTTTTCCACCAAATACGGGATATTGATGCACGAGGATTTCACGCTGCAATTCTGGTAACAGGACATTATGGCGGGTTGGAACAAACACTTCGACTCATCTGTGAATACTACACGCGACGCACTGGGAGTCCGTTGCGCTTTTATGCCATTGCAGATTGGGAATGCATACAACTTGAGAACGTCAGAGGCGATCATGCCGGGATCACAGAAACCTCTCAACTCATGGCGCTCCACCCATCGTTGGTTGATCTCAACCGGCGAACCGTTCCCGATGACCTTGGAACAAGATATGCGGGCGGCGTGAACTTCGAAAATGCCGAGACCATGCCAAGTCGAGAACGGGGTGAAAAAATCGTCGAATCCCAAATACAAGAACTTGGCAGAG
>JABIFK010000770.1 GCA_018650745.1 Candidatus Latescibacterota bacterium
AAACACCCATTGGTTTTTCACCTCGAAGTAATCCGGCAACCTATGTAAAGGTGTTTGATCATGTGCGTACCTTGTACTCTAATTTGCCGGATGCACAAGTTCGTGGATTCAAACCAGGACATTTTAGTTTTAATCATAAACGCGGTCGCTGTGATGGGTGTCGTGGATTGGGAGCGCGATGCATCGAAATGCACTTTCTGCCCGACGTTTGGGTGACGTGCGAAACGTGTGGTGGCAAACGATACAATCGTGACGTTGTTGAAATCTTATACAAAGGCGCGTCAATTGCTGATGTGTTGAATATGACCGTAGCTGAGGCTTTGGTACATTTTGAAAATGTGCCCAAAATTCACCGATCATTACAAACCTTGTTCGATGTGGGGCTGGGGTATATCAAAATGGGGCAAGCGTCTACCACACTTTCTGGTGGTGAAGCTCAGCGTGTCAAGTTGGCACGGGAATTGGCACGACCCAACACAGGAAAGACGGTTTATATTTTAGACGAACCGACAACTGGGTTGCATTTTGCCGACATTCAAAAGTTGCTCGGTGTATTGAATCGGTTGGTGGAAGCAGGTAATACTGTGATTGTGATTGAGCACAACTTGGATGTGGTCAAAACAGCAGATTGGGTAATCGATTTGGGGCCCGAAGGTGGTGAGGACGGTGGGCTATTGGTAGCAGAGGGCACACCAGAAGAGATCGTTTTGGTTGGTCAATCTCATACTGGGCGTTTTTTGAAAGAGATTCTAAATGTGCCTGCAGGACTTTTGAGTGAATAATCAAAACATACTGCAGGCAATAACAGGTTTGTTTGTTTTTTAGTGATCCATTTTACCACGAGGTAATTACCACTCTGTGAACGTTTCAGCCTGACGGGGCGGTTCCTTACCCAGCCTCATCTGCCTGTTGCTGTGGTTTGAAAAGTGGATGTCTTCCTGAAAAAGTTGGGGATAGGGCTTGACCTATTTTGGGTTCATGCCTATTAGTTAATCCCTCATGCCTTAGTAATTAAGACATGGCGGATTCTCCCTCATCCCCCACCTTTTTTATAGGAAGAACAAACATACGTGAATTACATCGGCCGCAAGTTTTCGCTTCTCGATTTCCTCGGAAATGAGATGCGGCGGCGGATCTCCCCCGATTGTCGCGTGTTCTTTGATGTGTTTGCCGGTACCGGTGTGGTAGGTAAGCATTTCAAACAACAGGGGTTCCGTGTCGTCGCCAACGATATTCAGTATTACGCATATTGTTTAAACCGAGCCTATTTAGGGCTTAATACCGAACCACGTTTTTCAGAAATACCCATTAAAAGGCAAGGGCGAGACTCGCGCCTTGAAGCTGTTTTGGCTTATTTGAATGGGTTGCCTGGCATTGAAGGATTTGTTTTTGAGAGCTACTGCCCAGATGGGGCTCAAGGACGTATGTATTTCACCAATGTGAATGGTTTGCGTTGCGATGCCATTCGCACGCAAATAGAAAATTGGTGGGAGTCAGGCCTGCTTACCGAGAGTGAATATTATTATCTGCTGGCCATTCTGATTGATGGTATGGATCGTGTGGCCAATACTGCATCCGTGTACGCAGCTTATTTGAAGCAGTTCAAAGCAACGGCTCGCAAACCTCTCCATCTGAATCCCATTCCGCTTATTTGGAGCCAATATAAACACAAGGCTTTCAATGAAAATGGGACCGATCTCATTGGTCGTGTGCATTGTGATGTGTTGTACATGGACCCGCCTTATAACCAACGTCAGTATTGCACCAATTACCACGTTTTGGAAACCATTGCGAAGTACGATCGCCCTAAGGTTTATGGGATAACTGGGCTTCGGCCACATGCCGACCAAAAGTCTGACTTTTGCCGCAAACACCATGCGTTGCCTACCTTAGACGCTATGGTGCGAGATACGTTGGCACGATACGTGTTTTTGAGCTATAATAGTGAAGGGCTTATGGCCAAGAAAGATATTTTGGATGCTTTGTCCCAATATGGGCACGTTGAGGTCGTCAGTCATGATCACACACGTTTTCGTGCAGATCAAGATCGCGCCAATCGTGTATACAAAGCAGATCGGGTCGAAGAGTTTTTATTCTGCCTCGAAAAAGATTGAGCATCGCACTTTTCTCCCCCACGCGAGTCTCGTTTTCGAGGCTCGCGTTTTTTTATTTATGTAGGGGTGTTGAATTATGAATATGGGAATTCCCACACGGGCTTTTTTTCAGGTGGCAACACCGTGCCTCTATCGGCAAGATTCGCCTAAATTAGATGGTAAGTTGGGTGATTGGGATGAGACATTTTTACTGCCTGATTTGGGTGGCTTAGATGGCAAAGAGGCCTATGCCAATGTGTATTTGGCCTGGAATGATCGCGGGTTGTATTTTGCTCTTGATGTAAAAGGCAAAGCCAAGTGCGCAGTTGATGAACGCCGGCCTTTGCGTGGTGATGGTTTTCAAGTATGGCTTGATACGCGCGATGTACGCACTGCGCATCGAGGCAGCCGTTATTGCCATCATTTTTGCTTTTGGCCCGAATCGGAGAGCATCGCTGCCGGAGGGCGACAATTTAGGTTGCGACGCGCAAGAGCACAGGCACGTTTGCAAGATTCTGGGCGATTTTCTGTTGCATCAAAAGCGGGAAAAGAGGGCTACGCAATGGAAGTGCATATTCCCGCAGATGCGTTGACGGGGTTTGATCCTGATGAAAACAATCGGTTGGGGTTTTCGTATGTCTTAAAAGATAAAACGCTTGGTAGGCAATTTTGGACAGCGGATGAAACCTTACCGGTGTCATATGATCCAAGCTTGTGGGGAACTGTTGAGCTGGTAAAGTAGGCGTTTGCGACATGACGTGTTAAGTCAACTGGTGGATGCAGGTGACGAGGGTGATGCCTCAAGTTAGCGTCAGGTTGTATTGTGCAACGCGAGCAGCGATTTTTGGACCGGTTTCAACGCGTTGTTGTGGGTGGGTGTGAAAAAAAGTCTGTTTGATACATTTCAGAACGAAGCCTTTGGTAAATCCAAAGGCTTTTTTTATGGAGGATGATCTATGTTGGAAATGATAGGTGCTTATTATGGCGTAGATTGGTTGGCGATGGTGCTGACCGTCTTTTCTATTTATGATCTTGGTTTGAAAAGGCGTCGTGGTTTTGTTTTGGGAATGGGGGCCAATGTGGCTTGGTTTTCGTTTGGCGTCATGGCGGGCAGTGTGGCAAACCCTGTTGCAAATGTGATTTTTTTATGCATGAATTTGAAGGGGTTTTTAAATTGGCGCGGAACAAGTGGCAGTTGACAGATGGGATTGGGTGGGTTAGCATTGGGGCGTCAATGCGAAATGACTGATGTGGTGCAACGGGACACGTGCAAAGAAGGAGAAGGTTATGGTGCATAAAAAAATGCTCAAAGGGGCATTGATCGGGTGCGGTTATTTTGCAAACAATCACCTCAATGCTTGGCGTGATGTGATTGGCGCAGAACTCATTGCGGTATGTGATCAAGACGGTGATCGCGCCCAAAAAGCAGCGGAATTGTTTGACATTCCAAATGTGTATACAGATGCTGGGAAGATGCTCAATTATGAGGATTTAGATTTCGTCGATGTGGTCACCCAAGCACCCTCACACCGTCCTTTGGTAGAGTTGATCGCTTCTCTAGGTGTGAACGTGATTTGTCAAAAACCCTTTGCGCCCACAATCGATGACGCACGTGCGATGGTGATTGCGTGTAAACGAGCCAATGTACAGCTGATGGTGCATGAAAATTTCCGATGGCAGCGGCCCATTCGAGCATTAAAAGCTGCGTCGGAGAAGATAGGCGATCTGTTTTTTGGAAGGATTGCTTTTAGGCATGCGCACGACATATTTACAAACCAACCGTACCTGGCAACAGATGTAAGATTCATTATCTACGATTTGGGCATTCATTTGCTCGATGTTGCCCGCTTTTGTATGGGCGATGTATCACGACTCTTCTGTCATGCACAAAGTATTAACCCAAAAGTGAACGGCGAAGATACTGCAACCATCATGCTGGTTATGGAAAGTGGTGCAACCTGCGTGGTAGAAGCGTGTCATTTTTCACATTTAGAAAACGATACCTTTCCCCAAACCCTCATCCATTTAGAGGGCACCCGAGGTTCCGCTACTTTAGACGTCAACTATACCCTCACAACTGTTGTAGACGACCACACAACCCAAACCGATGTTCCACCCCAACCGCCTTCTTGGGCATCTGGTCCTGGTGTAGCTGTTCAAGAAAGCGTCGTTGCCATTTCGCAGCACTGGACCGATTGCCTAAAGAATGGATCAACGACTGAAACTTCAGGCCTCGACAAT
>JABIFK010000300.1 GCA_018650745.1 Candidatus Latescibacterota bacterium
AGGTATTTGATTTTGCTATTGATATTGTGACACACACGATTTTGTGGACGTTGTCTGGATTTCCTTTTGCGCCTGTGATGATTGCTTTGGAGTGGGGGGCAGGTGTGTCAGTGTTGTATCTGTCTGTGCGACAGGGTGACCATTGGAAGAATGTATTGGTACAAGTGCCAGTAAAGTTGATGCAGTATTATTTCGCTAATCGCCAGCGCAATGTGTTGGCAACCTTTGCTGGTGTGAGTCACTTTGGCTTTCGTGTGGGGTGGTATTTGGGATATGGTGAAACTTGGCCTACCGATATTTTCGTGCCCGGAATTATTTTGTTTGAAGTGGTGACCGCTTATATGATTTGGGTAGCATGGCGTATGAGGGCAGCGAAGCAGGATGCGCAAACTTAGGTGTGAATGATTGAGGAGCTTTATGGCAGAAATATTAGAGGTGGGACAAGCATCGAAAACTGAGCGACGGGGTGTAACGCTTCGTTCTTGCATCATAGCAGCTTTGATGTCGGTATCTACCACGATGGTTGTTAATTATGTGGAATATGTGGTACACGCATCTCGAATGACGTTGAGCCATTTTCCGATGGGCATGTTAATGCTTTATTTGGGATTGGTGCTCGTTATAAATCCCAGACTTCCGAGACGTTATGCCCTTTCACAAACTGAGTTGTTGGTTGTTCTTGCGGGTGGGTTTGTTGGCGGGGCTATTCCATCTGTGGGCTTAACGGGATATTTTTTAGGTGCCATTGCGGCGCCTTTTTATTTTGCCACGCCCGAAAACCAGTGGGCCCATTTTTTTCACCCAGAAATTCCACACTGGTTGGCTCCCCGAAACACAAACGGTGCGTTAGATATGCTGTTTGAAGGGGCTTCGCCGGGTATGCCTTTTCCTTGGCATCTGTGGGTGGTGCCTGTGGTGTGTTGGATGGCTTTTGTGTTGGCGCTGTTTGTGGCGTCAATTTGTATGGCTGTTCTGTTGCGCAAGCAATGGGTGGTTCACGAACGGCTGACCTATCCTATTTTGCGCCCGGTTTTGGATTTGACAGAATTGCGAAGTCAGGGACTGCCTCGGTTGTTTTGGATCGGCTTTGCCGTGGCGTTTGGCATTTTGTGTTGGAATATGATTGGTTATTTTGTGCCCGCATTTCCCGAAATTCCCAATATCCGGTGGGGTCCTTGGGTTGGTTTTGAGCGTTTTTTCCCTCAGGTATGGACACGTATTAATATGTTTACCATTTCTTTTGCCTATTTTGCCAATATTGATGTGTTGTTTAGCCTGTGGCTTTTTGATTTGCTGTTTATTTTGCGCAGTGGCTTGCTCAATCGACTGGGGGTCAACGCCAGTTCCTTAAAACACGCCTCGGGTGATTTTGCGTGGATGCCTTTGGGCGCTTTTTTAATTTTGGTGGCTTGGAGCTTGTGGACGGCACGGTTTCATTTGGCTGCCGTGTGGCGCAATGCGTTGGGCAAGCCCTCTGAGCTTGATGGGGCGGATGAACTGATGCAGTATCGCACAGCGTTTATTGGTTTGGCGGTGAGTGTTGTGTTTGCCACTTTTTGGTTGTGGCGCGCGGGAATGGGGTTTGGTGTGGCGTGTCTGTTTATTGTGATCCTTTTGACGCTTTATATTGGGGTTTCACGGATTGTTTCTGAGGTGGGGTTGGTATTTGTGAGTATGCCCGTTGGGCCACAATCATTCGTTATGTCTTCTGTGGGATCTCAAAATTTATCGTCGTCGAGTTTAACAACGCTGGCGTTTTCCAATGCGATTAATTCTTATGGCAAAGCGTTGTTTATGCCTGCGGTAACGCAGGGTGCCAAAATTGCCGATGCCTGTCCAAAAGGAGATCGGCGCAGGGTTTTACTTGCGATGGTGCTGGCCTTTGTGTGTGGAACTGCAGCGTCTATTGTTTATACGCTTTATCTGGGATACACCCACGGCGCATACAACTTTAATGACTTTCCTTTTACACGGTACAGTCGGTCTGGGTTTTCTGCTGTGCTTTCTCAAATGGTTAATCCTGCCCCACCCAACACGTTCCGCCTGACATTGTTTGGTGCTGGCGCTGGCATGATGGCGTTGCTCACATTTTTGAAATATCGTTTTATTGGGTGGCCGCTTCATCCCATTGGTTTTGCGTTGGCGGGGAGTGGCACCTATATGCGCTATACCGTTTTTTCAGTCTTTTTGGCGTGGGCCATCAAGTTTGTCATTTTGAAAGTGGGAGGCGCTGCGCTTTATCGTCGTTATCGGTTTTTCTTTTTGGGGATCTTGGTGGGGTATACCGCAGGGGTGGCACTTTCTTTGGTTATAGATGTGATTTGGTTTCCTGGGCAAGGGCATTCTGTTCATGGATATTAATCTAATATATAGATGCTAAGTTTTTCCATCTCCCATGCCTTGCTGTGTCGGGGCAATATATCGGCGAGTTTGGGCATTTGCCGTTTGAGATTATAAGAGGGTCGGGAGGATGGCCAAGAACGAGCAGGTCAAATACATAAATTTCATGAGCCGCTTCCAAGTATTGAAATATTCTTTCTGAAGAAAATCCCCCACACCGTGTATGGTGTAGGGGATTTTTTGTTTAGTCGCGTTCGTGCAAGTGTTTGCTCATTTCGTCTTTCCATTTGCGATACAAAGCAAAGG
>JABIFK010000774.1 GCA_018650745.1 Candidatus Latescibacterota bacterium
TACGTTTGGAACCTTGGGTGCCAAGGGGGTGATTCGCGATGTGGGCCGTGTGTTGGACCTGCCGTTTTCTGAAGTGGATAAGATTTCTAAGTTGGTGCCTACTGAGCTTAAAATGACGCTTGATAAAGCGTTGGATATGTCACCTGAGCTCAAGCAAATGTCGCAAGGTGGCGGTGTGGGTGAAAAGCTGTTGGGCATTGGGCGACAGCTTGAGGGATTGGCACGACACGCTTCGGTTCACGCAGCGGCTGTGGTGATTACGCCGAAACCTGTGACAGAATATATGCCCCTTTACAAATCACCCAAAGGTGGCGAAGTGGTGACCCAGTACAACTGGCACCACGTAGAAGACCTCGGGTTTTTGAAGATGGACTTCTTGGGGTTGCGCAACTTAACCTTGTTGGAAGATTCGGTTAAGATGATTGCAGACAACTACGGTGAAGAGATTGATATTGACAATATGGGGTTGGACGACAAAGAGACCTATGAGCTGTTTGGACGTGGCGAAACAACGGGTGTGTTTCAGTTTGAAAGTAATGGGATGCGCGATTATCTGATTAAGCTGCGCCCTGACCGTATTGAAGACATCATTGCTATGACCGCGTTGTATCGCCCTGGACCGATGAAGTACATTCCCAATTATATTGCGCGTAAACACGGCACTGAAAAAGTGACATTTGATCACCCGATTTTGGAACCGTCGTTAGAAGAGACCTACGGCATTATCCTCTATCAGGAACAAGTGATGCGTATTGGGCGCGATATGGCTGGCTTTAGTTTGGGTGAAGCGGATGGTATTCGCAAAGCGATGGGTAAGAAGTTAGCCGAAGAGATGGATAAATGGCGTACTGGATTTGTAGAAGGCGCCCTGAAAAATGATGTGCCAAAAGCTGTGGCTGAGAAAATTTGGGCCGATATTGAGGTGTTTGCTGGGTATGCATTTAACAAGTCGCACTCAGCGGCTTATGCGGTGGTGTCTTATCAGTGTGCGTATTTAAAGGCACATTATCCTGCCGAATATATGGCAGCCAACCTCAACAGCGAAATTGGCGACATTGAGCGTTTGGTGGTGCTTATTGAAGAGTGTCGCAGAATGGGCCTTGATGTATTGGCACCCGATGTGAATGAAAGTCAGGTAGACTTTGTTGCTCGAAAAGGTGAGATTCGAATGGGGATGGCGGCCATTCGCAATGTGGGACGCCCCGCTGTAGAAGCCATTGTGAGAGCCCGTGAAGACGGTGAACCTTTTGATTCACTGTTCGACTTTTGTGAGCGCGTCGATTTGCGTTCGGTCAACCGTCGGTCCGTAGAAAGTTTGATTAAGGCCGGTGCATTTGACCATGTTGGTGGACATCGTGCGCAATTGCTTGAAGGGGTTGGGCGCGCTTTAGATATGGCACAAAGTGCGCAGGCCGATCGGGCACGGGGGCAAATTTCTCTGTTTGACGGTGCGGCAATGGAAGCACAAGCAGCAATGGTCAATGATCGTAACTTGCCCGATGTGCCTGAGTGGGGTGAGCGGGATCGTTTAAGCCACGAAAAAGATATGATTGGATTCTATTTGTCGGGGCATCCATTGGCACGATATGAGACTGATTTGATGGAAATGGGTATTCGTACCGTTAAAGGATTGGAAGGGATGCCCGATGGGGGCGAAGTGCAGTTGGGCGGGGTTATTATTGAGGTGAAACCGCATATTGATAAAAATGGCAGGTCGATGGCTTTTGGTTCGTTGGAAGATATGCAAGGTTCGATTGATTTGGTGGTGTTTCCCGATGCATTTGAAAAAATACGCGATCGATTTGTGGTGGATGAGATGGTGGTGCTTCAAGGACGCTTCTCGGGGCGCAATGGGCGCACCTCCGTGCAAGTTGAGCAGATTTTGGGTATTGACCAGGCTCGCGAGGCTTTGGCTGACACCGTCAATGTGAGGCTGTCTGCTGAGGTGATTCGGATGGAGCGTTTGGAAGCGTTGAAGAATTTGTGTATGCGTTTTCCGGGCGATTGTCAGTTGCGATTGCATTTAGACATTGGCGGTGAGCATCCAACGGTTGTTGTTTCGCGCAAATTGGAAGTGGCGCCGTCTGAGATGTTGCTCAATGAAATAGCCAATTTGGCCGAAGGACACGTCAAAGCGTGGGCATCGAGAGAAGCAGGACGCGCCAGACGGGCTGCAAGGCGGGTTGAGTCGGTACCAGCGGCAGAGGTGAATGGGGCTCCGGATGAAGATTTTGTAGCTGAGGCGTTAGAACCTGCGTAGGGTAAGTAAAAAGTAAAAAGTAAAAAAGCTCGGATTGTTAAATCCGAGCTTTTTTACTTGTCTATTGAGATCAAATGGGGATTTACTGACTTGGCGGAAACATCAATAATCACACGGTTTATCGTCTCATTTCTTTTTTTGATCGTTTTTCTGTTTTAGAATGTTTCGTGTCGGTTGGCGTTGATGTTCAGCAAAAAGCCTATGAGCACCATACTCATCACAAGGGTTGAGCCACCGTAACTGAGAAAGGGCAAGGGCAACCCTGTCACGGGCATGACGCCGATGGTCATGCCAATGTTGACAAAGACATGAAAGACCAAGATAACGGTGAGACCTATTGCGACCAAACTGGCAAACCGACTTTTGACTTGGATGGCAATTTTGAATGCGCGCCAAATGATAAAGATAAATAAACCGAGGATGAGCATAGCACCTGCAAAACCAAATTCTTCGCCAACAACAGAAAAGATAAAATCGGTGTGTTGTTCGGGCAAAAAGGCGAGTTTGGTTTGTGTGCCTTCTAAGTATCCTTTGCCACGTATACCGCCTGATCCAATGGCCACTTTGGATTGTATGACTTGGTATCCAGCACCCAATCTATCCATATCGGGGTTTAGGAATGTCATAATGCGCCGTTTTTGATAATCGTGTAGTTTGTTGTCCCATAAATAAGGCGCCCCCACTGCCACGGTGAGGTTGATGAGCAGGAGGACGATTGTGGTGAGTAACCGTGGGCGATGAAAAAAGAGCAACCCAACCAATAAGAGCACCATTGGGGCCAATGTCCAAGGATGAAAGGCGCAGATGAGTGTGAGCCCTGGTGAAATCATAAAGAAGAGATGAACAGTACGTACACCGGCCCAGAAAAACAAAGGTAATATTACAGAACTAAAGACAAGTGCGGTGCCCAAATCGGGCTGTTTGAAGACCAATAGGGTGGGAACCAATACCAGTAAGAAGGGCTGTACAAATGTGCGGGCTCGGGTAAAGTCACGGTTGCGAACAGATAGATAACGCGCCAAAACAAGCACCATTGCCAGCTTGGCCAGTTCGGAGGGCTGAATGTGAACGGGGCCCAAATTGAACCATCTGCGGTCTCCCAATTCGAGTACCAATAATAAGAGCGTGACAGAGAGACCGTATAAAATGTAGGCGAATGCGTAAAAGAATTTGAGGGGAATTGCAACCGTAATGGCAAGGGCTATGAGTGCTAACACTGCCCACGTAATTTGTTTTTCATAAATCTGTCCTGCAGTGCCCAAATCCCAGTTGTAGGAGGCACTGTAGATCATGATGATGCCAATGAGTGTGGTTAGGCAGACGGCTGTGATGAGGGGGATGTCGAGGTCGCGTCTAACGAAGCGAGAAATATCCACAAATTCCCTCGGGGTCGCTTGGTTTGGTGTTGGCACATTTTGCTCGGCAACCAAATTGGGATCTTTCTCTTCGCCATAATATTCAAAAAAGGTTTTCAATATTTTTTGGGCTATGGGAGCGGCAACAGAACCCCCTCCTCCGCCATTTTCTACCAAAACAGTAATGGCAATGCGCGGTTTTTCTACAGGTGCAAAGGCAACAAACCAAGCGTGATCATTGCCGTGTGGGTTTTGAGCCGTTCCTGTTTTGCCTGCCACAGAAATATCGGGCAGTTGGGCATGGCGGCCCGTGCCGGTTGGGCGTGCCACCACGTCGTGCATCATGCTGCGAATGGCTTCGAGTGTGGTTGGAGCAATGGGCAATGGGGTTGTCTTTGTAGCCGTGTCTGTCAAAATATGTGGGTTGAGCAGTTTGCCCGAAGCGAGTGCTGCATTGTATCGGGCCACTTGAAGCGGTGTGGTTAAGAGTTCTCCTTGGCCAATGCAGAGGTTTAGCATATTTCCTTCAAACCATTTGCCGTTTCGCTTTTCATAATAGGTGCGATCTGGCACCAAACCGTGGGCTTCACCGTCTGCGGCAATATCAATTTGGGTGGATTGGCCAAAACCAAAGAGCAGGGCATATCGGTTCCAGTTTTCAATGCCCACTTTTCTTCCGAGATGATAAAAGAAGACGTCACAAGATTGTATGAGTGCGCCGCGTAAATTGAGTTCACCACAGCCACCGGCTTTGTGGCAGCGGGCGATGCGGTCGCCAAAAGCAATCTCGCCTTCACATGGATCAAAACGATATTCGTCGGCTTCTAAGATGCCCATATCCAAGGCGGCAATTGCCGTGATCATTTTGAAAATAGAAGCGGGTGGATATTCACCTTGCATATTGCGATTCAGCAAGGGTTTGGCAGGGTCTGATTGTAGTGCACGCCACGCACCGATATCTCGGATAGAGCGCGGATGAAATCGGGGCTGACTGACCATTGCCAAAATTTCGCCCGTTGATGGGTCAATGGCAATGAGGCTGCCTTTTAAGCTGTCTGCAAAGGCTTGCTCGGCGGCTTGTTGCAAGCGCCAATCGAGCGTGAGTTTGATGTCTTGCCCAGGAATGGGGGGTTGGGTTTTATCGGGAAAGCTGCCGACTTCTCTGCCTCGGGCGTTTACTTCAATATATTTAACGCCTTCTTGCCCGCGCATTTCCGATTCTTTGAGGCGTTCAATGCCGCGTTTGCCTATTTGGTCCCCATATCGATACCCGAGGGATTTCATTTGTGGATATTGGTTGGCATTGATGAGCCCTACGTAGCCCAAAATATGAGGGGCTAAAGGCTGATCACCCGAAAATGTGGGATAACCCCGACGGGCTTCTACCTGAATTTCTACACCGGGCAAATCATAGCGATTTTCTTCAACGATAGAGACGGTTTCAAAACCCACATCGAGCTTGAGTTTTACGGGTTCGTAAAAAACGCGATTTTTTGAGTTGAGCTTTTCTTCTATTTTGGCATCGGGTAGACCCACTATTTGGCTCAGTCTGGCCACTATTTCTTCACGGGCTGTGCCTTCTGCGCTGCTCAACAGGCGTGGGGGCACCACAGAGATGGTGTAAGAGGGACGATTGTCGACTAAGATGACGCCGTTGCGGTCTCTTACCAAACCTCGGCTGGCTTCAATGAGCACAGCTTGCATTGTGTTTTTTTCTGATTGAATACGATATTGTTCCCAGTCGGCAATTTGTAGCAAATAGAGCCTGAGCGTCAGTATGCCAAACAGGAGCATGACCGCACCAAAAAGCACATACGCTCTACGCTCGCGTGTGCCATTGTGCATAAAATCGTCATGCATGAGGTTCAATCCTTTTGTTAAATATGTGCATCATACCCAAAGAGATAAGGGTACCCAACAATGCTGTGTAAACGGCTGTACCTAAACCATAACGCAAAACCAAATACAATCCTTGAAGTGGATCAGGAAAGGTGTAACAAATAAAATAAATCAGATCGTGAATGAGGCAGGACACAAAGAGAATGGTTGCTTGCACTTGAATGTCTTCTGCAACAACCCCTACGCGACTATACCCCACCGCAAAACCAACCAGACTGTTTGATAAAGCATTTATGCCCATTGACTCTGGGTTATAAACATCCATCAAAAAACCAGAAAAGAAACCTAAAATAGTGGCTTCTATTTGCCCGCTGGTAATGCCCACAAAAACCAAAATGAGCACGATAAGATCGGGTTTAATTTCCCAAAATGAAATGGCATTTGTCCACGACATTTGCAGAAACAATGCCAGAATAATGAGCAGGATATTGCGTGCTGTTCTCATATGTGCTTTTTGTTATTCGGCAATGGAGTGCTCAGATTCTGGGCGAATACGAATGCGTGTTCCGGGTCTTAAACCCGATGGATTTTGTATGTTGTTCCAAACTTTGAGTTCTGTTACACTGGTTTGAAATGTGCGTGCAATGTCCCACAGTGTGTCGCCATTTCGAACGGTATAGTTTGCACTAGATACATTACCTGATTTTGGGAGATAAATGGTCAATTTATCTCCTGGACGAATGGCACGGTTTGAAGCAAATGTGTTCCAAGCTTGTAAGTGTTTGGGGGTTAATCCTTCTGCTTTGGCAATGTCCCAAAGTGTGTCGCCCTTTTTAACAGTGTATTGGGTTGGCGCATATTCTTTTGAATTGGGTGTACGGTCAATGCCCTCTTTTTGCCATTGGGCCACTTGGTTTCGTCTTTGTGGGTGTATTGGGATTTTTAGTTTTTTGCCTGCCCAAATGCGGCGTGGATTTTTGATGCCGTTTGCGTCTAATATGGCTTGGGTGTTTGCGCCAAAACGGTTGGCGATGCCCGAAATGGTATCGCCCCGTCTGAGGGTATAATCCA
>JABIFK010000566.1 GCA_018650745.1 Candidatus Latescibacterota bacterium
ACTCAAATGATTCCAACTGATAACCCGCAGGAGATGTGCACGCCATGTCGTATAGGGCCCAGGATTGAGGCCCTTTTGGATCCGTGTCGATGAGTGAGTTGAGGATACGAGGCAGAATTTCTTCGAGGTTTTCGTCGTGTCGGCCCATAATACGCACAAAAAGAAGCCGGTCTGAGATAGGGCTGTAACAAGCAAGGGTATAGACTATGAAGTTTGATTGCCAATTGAAAAAAGTTACATTCTGCATCTGGGGCAGGTCGAGACCATTGAGTTCGGCGCTGCGCTCGACTTTCAGTTTGCTTTTTTGTTTTTCTGCATTTTTGGCCAATCCTTCAATGTAGCGATCGACAATTTGTTCGACTCTGTCATCGCCACGCGCGTCTTTCCACTCCAATTCGAGACGTACGATCTGTGCGTCGTCCAGTCGAACGCCCCCATTGTTTGGTTCACCCGTGATCTTGCCAGGGTTCCAATCTGCAGGAATTTGGAGTTGGATACCTTGCCAAGCAAATGGAAGCCAGTTGGTGAATGTTAGGTTCTTCATGTGTTTTAACTTTCTTAAAATAAAAGGGGTTGAGTGGACTAAGATACAAGATGGATAGGTTGAAGTCAAGCAATGTATCCGAGGATGGTAAGTTGAAAGAGGGCCTGTCTAAGCTGATAAACCCACATTATTCTAAATAGGTATTGTTATCGAATATCTTGACGGATGCACACGTGTTCACTATATTCAAATGTGCAGGACATGTTTGGGTAGGTTTTTGGAGTGACAATAAAGGAAATCAGATCATAGGAGATTTTTAATGCGGAAAAAACTCACAGCGCGTCAACAAGACATTTACGATTTTATTTCGACCGCTATACGTGATCGTGGTTATCCCCCTACCATTCGGGAGATCATGGAAGCTTTTGATATTGCTTCTACAAATGGGGTTCGTACGACTTTATCTGCTTTAGAAAAAAAAGGATATATTCGCCGACACGCCATGTTGTCTCGCGGGATCGAATTGACCGATTATGTTGAGCGAGAATCGACCTTGTCGGGCGATATTCGTGAGATTCCACTTATCGGGCGGGTTGCTGCTGGTGAGCCAATTTTGGCTGCCGAAAATGTCGAGAGCACCTTGTCAGTCGATGCTGGGTTTGTGCCATCTGGCGACGTCTTTGCGCTTAAAGTAGAGGGCGACAGCATGCAAAAAGTTGGGATTATGGATGGGGATATTGTGTTGGCAAGGCAACAAACTTCAGCCCAACAAGGCGAGATTGTTGTGGCAGTAATAGATGAAGAGGCGACGGTCAAACGTTACTATCAAGAAGGTGGTCATGTTAAATTGATGCCTGAAAATGATGCGTATGAGCCTATAGTGGTAACACCTTCGGCTGATTCATTTCGGATAGCTGGCAAGATTGTTGGGTTGATGCGTCGATTTTAGAATAGAAACGATGTGGTGCATTTCAAAAAGAGCGGCCTCATTTAGGTCGCTCTTTTTTTATGTCGTTCGTTGAAAACTAAGGCCCGGAAGCTGCGTGACGCACCCTTTGAGTTCGAGGGTTAATAATAGATTCAGAGTTTCGGAAGGTGAGGCATCAATTAGCCGTGCCAATTCGTTAACTTGTCGTGATCCGTGAGATTCTAAGTTTTCCCAAATGAGACGCTCTTTGTCGTTGAGTTCTATGTGAGGTGTTTGTGCTTTGGTTTGGGTGCGATGATTGGGGAGATGGCGTTGGATTTCTTCAACAATATCCTCACTTCGGTGTACCAACTGTGCACCTTGTTGTATCAGGTTGTTCGTGCCCACACTGCGTCCCGAATTGATGGGACCCGGCACGGCAAAGACCTCTCGGTTTTGTTCTAGGGCAAACTGCGCAGTAATTAGAGCTCCGCTACGCTCTCCGGCTTCTACAACAACTGTTCCCAGGCTCAAACCGCTTATGATTCGATTTCTACGTGGAAAATTGTGTGCGTCGGGTTTGGTATTCAGTGGAAACTCTGAGACTGCTACACCACGTTCGCAGATTTCTTTAAAAAGTGACAAATTCTGCGGAGGATACGGTCTGTCTAGGCTGCTGCCCAAGACTGCTGCCGTGGCACCGTGTTGGGCCAACGCACCTTTGTGGGCGTGTGTGTCGGTGCCAATTGCCAATCCACTGACTATTGTGATGCCTATCTCTGTGAGGTCGCGGGCCAATTGATACGCAATGTGCCGACCGTAAGGTGTAAATGAACGAGAACCAACAATCGCGATGGTTGGGGCATTGCAAAGTTCCAAATTGCCACGAAAGAACAAAAGCGGAGGCGGAGCAAATATCTGACAGAGGTGAGCGGGGTAGTGTGGGTCTGATCGGGTGACGATATGGATGTTGGCTTTTTTGGCTTTGAGGATTTCGGCCTGGGCCCATTCAGACCTCTTGTGTTGAGCTATTGCCCTGGCAAGGCTTGGGCCTATGCCCGAGATATTCTTTAAGTGTTGTTGGGGGGTGTTCAGTATACGTTCAGGTGTCTTGAAGTGATCAACCAATGTTGATATACCAACTGGGCCTAACCCTGGAATGCTCGACAAGATGAGCCAGGGGATGGGGTCCTGTGACATGGGGTATTCCTCCTTATCTGATTGACCCCATGTTGTGCAATTGGTATGCCAAAAGAAATCGCCCCAAATTTTAGGTTTGGGGCGATTTCTCTTGTATGTGTTGTTCAATTTATAACTTTTAATGGAACAACATGTCGCAACTCAAACCACGTTTTAGGACACCTCACTGATTTCTTGCTGTCGGCTGTCGCTCACTATTTGGCCCAAATGGCGTATGAGCTCATCAAGCCCTTTTCCACTAACCGATGAGATACCCAAGTTTGTCTTACCACCTAAAAAGGGCCCCCCGTGTTCTTCAGGTGGGAGCTGATCTATTTTGGTCGCAATTAGAAGGCTTGGTTTCTCTAGCAAGTGAGGGCTGAATTGTTTCAGCTCGTTTTTCAAGATCTCAAGGTCTTGTTTGGGGTCTGGGCTGGTGACATCAATCATAAATAGTAGAATACGTGTTCGTTCTACATGTCGCAAAAATTGCATACCCAAGCCTTTGCCTTCATGCGCACCTTCAATAAGACCTGGAATGTCAGCCATTACCAAGCTTTCATACGTATCGTATTTTACGATTCCAAGGTTCGGTTGCAGGGTGGTAAATGGATAATCAGCAATTTTGGGATGTGCTGACGACAAGCGAGACAAGAGTGTGGATTTTCCTGCATTTGGGTGTCCCACCAAACCGACGTCGGCGATGAGTTTGAGTTCTAGCTCTAAATACCGTTCCTGGCCTTCTCTGCCATCATCTGCTCTTTCGGGGGTGCGATTGGTAGGCGATGCAAAATGCACGTTGCCTCTGCCACCCCGACCGCCTTCCAAGATTATTTCACTTTGGCCGAGGACCAGCAGGTCTGCTAATATTTCTCCCGTTTCGCCGTCTTTGATCAATGTGCCAGGAGGTACAGGAATGACAGCATCTTGACCACGTTTACCCGATTTTCTTTGCTTTGCCCCGTGTTCACCGTGCTGGGCATTAATGTGCTGTTGGTATCGGTAGTCGAGAAGGGTATTGAGCTGAGGGTCAACGGTAAAGACCAGATCGCCGCCATTTCCGCCATCTCCGCCGTCTGGGCCGCCTCTTGGTACATATTTTTCTCGTCTGAAACTATGGCTTCCGTTTCCACCGTTCCCGGAGCGTGCATAAATTCGTACTTGATCTACAAACATGGCAAATGGTCACCCTTGTTTTGTGTTTGTGAGGTTAATGAATTTCTGCGGGTGAAATGTTCTTCAGTAGCAGTTCGTGTTCTATGGGGATATGTTTGTCGGCACTGTGAATAAGGTCGCGTGCTGAGTTGTGCAAAAATGAGACAACTTCTACTCGGGGGCCTATGGTTTTTACAAGATTTACCAGAGATACAAAATCGCCGTCTCCGCTGACAAGAACTACCACATCAAGTGTGTTGACAAAACGCATGATGTCAATGGCCATGCCCATGTCCCAATCCCCTTTTGCTGAACCGTCGCTGCGTTGCCTGAGATCTTTGCGTCTGACTTCATAACTTTTTTGCTGCAACATCGAAATAAAACCGCTTTGGTCTACTTCTGGCGATTGCACAACATAGGCCATTGCTCGAATCAATCTTCTGGATCCTACTGAGACTTTGAGCAATTTGTCAAAGTCTAAGCGGGCGTTAAACTGCTTTGATGCATAGAAGATATTTTGCACATCTACAAAAATGCCCACTCGCTTTTGTGGCTCTGGTACATCTCGTCGTGTGGGCTCCGTTGTCTTTTTATTTATCTCCTGAATTTGTTTTTGCAGATCAGCTAAGTTTTTGAGTATCTCTTGGTGTTCTCGGGCATTGCTAATGGCTTCTTTGAATACACGATCATGGGTTTCCTTGATGTCACGTACTGCCAAGGGAGGCTGAGGCACCACTTGGGCGGATTCAATTTTATCAAGGCGTTGTTCTACTCGTTGAACAGAATCATTGAGCTTTTGGATTTCATGGAGGATGCGTGTTGTTTCATTATTGCTTTGGGCGCGTGTTGGCTTTGGTTTTTGTGGGTGTCTTTCCATGGTTATTGGGCCTGAATCATAGCTGCTCCCAGAGCGAGCGCAAACGAATTTGGGTTAACGATGTCGTCGGTTGTGGGTTTTATGTTTGGCACATGGGTTTCCCAATCAAAGGGAATAATGTGCGGCACCTTAGAATCGGTAAGGTTTGCGGACAAATCCACCAAGGCGCTGGGTTCACCACATAACAAAATATCATCAAATGCTGGACGGCGGCGCTCTGTGCCGAGGTCGCCCTGTATCCACTGTCTTATTTGTGCCAAATTTTTTGGCTCATTATGTGATGGGTTGCTCAGGTCAATGGTTTCCGCGGTGGTCAATCCATTGTGGCTGTGGCCGATAAACGAACCCCACTTGTCACCCAACCAGATGGCTCCTTGGCGTTTGAGGGTTTGCACGTGTTTGTTTAGCCCATACAATGCGATGGGTTCTACTACAAATGTAATGGCATCAAATCCAAGATCGAGGAAAAATTCAGTATACATATGGGTAACATCTTTACGAATAGCAGTCCAAAATGCGACACGACCCGCAGGAGTAAAATCTATGCTGTAATCTTCCACAGGGTCTATGAGAACTTGGCTGGCCTCCCAATTAATTTGTGACTTGCGATCAGATTCTGAAGCAACTTCTAGAGGTACGCGTTGAATGTGAAAGAATTCTCCACCAAGTGTCATGATTACATGACCAGAAGGGGCAGGGATACAGTTTTCAACCTCAGCGAGATTGGGTGGGAAGATCTCACCCGGCAAATCGATGGCATGGCAGCATTCGACCGATTGCTCTGTGGAGGAGGTAACAAGGCCCAGTATTCTGAGATGGTTGTCAGATAAGTGTAAACTCGTGATCTTTTTCATGGTTGGGTTAATACCAGTTGCGTGCGAATTTTCTCGAGCGTTTTTGGACCAATGCCACTGACGTTTGTGAGATCCTCTATTTGGGTGAAACCACCAGCTTTTGTTCGATGTTCTACAATGCGTTGAGCAATTTGCGGACCGATACCTGAAAGCTTCTCAAAATCTTTGGCTGTAGCGGTATTGATGTCGATCATAGCAGGGGAGTGGGGGGCAGAGATCGTATCTTGCATCTCGGGGACAGGGATGGCCCCTTTTTTAACATCAAAGTCGGGGACCAAATCAGAGTTTGTTTTGTCTAAATAACTGACCACCATGCCCACAAGCAATGCTGCTGAAAGCATGAGGATTACGATTTGTTCATTTCGGTTAAAAGTAAACATAAGACTTTTATTGGAACCCAATTTCTCCCCAAAAGCGAAAATCCCATGCGACATTGGTGAGGTCACGTATCCGATCTTTGCGCCGTTCGTGTCGGAAATTTGCGCCGCCCGTGAAGCGGGAGCTAAAGGCATACTGTGAGCCTACGCTGAGGGACCAATTGCTGCCATCTTGGCGAATGATAGGCGGGGCTGGGGTGTCAGATGCACTGCGCTGAAACTCTGTTTGCGTGTTTCCACCAAGTTGAAAACTCAAGGTGAGTTCAAGGCTGCGTTCAAAGCGACCTCGCAGAGAATAATTGAGGTCGGCTTGCATTGCATTTTGCTTGGTAACTGTTGTGCCGATGAGACGATCTTCCAAAGTCGGTCTAACAGTTGCGGTATCTGCGGTTACATTTCTTTGGTAGCGAATGGTGTTTTGTTCGCTGTTGTTGCCACGGAAAGATGTGTTGATGTCTCCTTTCCAGCGCGCGGTCCATTGGAAGAGTGGGTTGAAGGCCTTTTCCCGGGTGTCGCTGGTGATATTTTCGTTGTCGAGCCCACCATCACCTTGGCGGCTGTGCACTTCTTGATAGCCAAAGTTTGCACTGGAACTGGTCCAGAAATAGCCCAAAATAGGCACCTTTTCCAGCCCACGCCAAAGGGCGTCAACTTTTGGAAAGGTGATCTGATCATTTTGGGTGCGCGTGTTGCCGATATCTTGGCTCTGTGAGATGTTTGCTGTTGTGTTTACTTGAAAACCCAGTGGAAGACGAATTCCGGTGGAGGCTTGGGCCTGGTCTCTGATGGTTCTTGTGTTGATACGTGTACCTGAACCCGTGTTTACAGAAGACACTTCGGCCGAATCTTTGAGACCAAATTGGTAGGAGACGGATGGTCGTTTCGTCAGACCAAAGGCATGAAAGGTTTTGGTTCTCGTCACATTGCCCTGAATGGCTTGAATGGCACCGCCAGCTTTGCCGACCAGTTTCAGGATTGAAAATGTTGTGTCACGAGCGGCTTTTCGGGTGAAGGCTTGGAACATGCTTGGGAGATTTAAATTGATGCGCGCTTGACTTGTATTGGACAAGTTGACGGTGAGGCCTTTGCGCACGCTGCCCAATTGGGTGCGTTGGCCACCTGTTTCGAGTTGTTCTGTGTAATTTGCAGAATAAGATGGGTCGATACGCAACCAGCGTGATAGGCTTGGTGAGTATCGGACGCTTGCTGTTTGCGTGCGGCGTGTTTCTCTGCCAAATTGGAGTCGGGTGAATGCAAAACCATTGCGAAGGTCGCGGTCGATACCCAGTTGATAGTCTCCGGTTAAGCTACGAAAGGGCGAGAATTTGATGTTGTAATTTTCGTTAAGGTTAAAACTCTCCGTGTCGGTATCAATGACATTGGACGTATCACCACCGACCGCCCGGAAAGACAGATTGTTGCTTTTGCCACGCGTAAAGCGGGTGTTATATGTGAGACTAGAGGGGAGATAGTAAAATTGTGCATTTTGCAGGGGGCGAAGCAGAGGCACCCATTTGAAAATTTTAAGGGCTTTGCGTTGAGACCACGCTTGACTATAACTAAACGTTCCGTTGAGGTTTTCGTTTTGGGTATCTCTTCTTTGGGTGATTGCACCTGAAGTAGAGGCATCGGAACTATAGTTTAAGGATGTGTTGACTTTGTCGAAGAACAGTTTCGATGCCAGGCGTGGTTTTTCTTGGGCGGGGCGTTTGCGCCAAGAAATATTAAAACGCGTTTGGCTTCTTACATCGTTTTCATTCTGTTTTTGTTGGGGGGTGAGTACAATGTCTGAGCCGGGTCTTATTCTCGGTTCTGAAGTAAATCTGTTATAACTAAAACGTATCGGTATGGTGGTGTTCCACTCGGTGGGTAAAAACTTATCAACATTAACGGCACTGTCAAAGTTCAAACGGTTGGTGGTATTGCCAGATGCATTTCCTTGAAGGTCTTGGAAGTCGCCACTGCGTCTTTCGACATTCACTGTTACATTTCCCAAATCAGCAAGGGTGGTGCGCATGTCCATAACGGCAGAAAAAGCGGCTTTCTTGCGCACATCGTCTACGCGGAGTTCGTTGAACCAAATTTCAGTTTTACCCAATAAAATGTCTTCGCCCTGATTGCGTATGCCCACAGTAAAAGCTTTGATTTGTGACAGTGCCGGGGTGCCACGGACAATGTAACTATTGCCCTCAAATTCAAGCTGCATTTGATTGCGCTCTCTGTCGTAATACGCCCCAAAGTCACCTTGTTGGAGTGATACCGTGAGGGTATCGGTTTCTTGGCCGGTGCTTTGTATATCGAGGAGTTGGCCTTTGAGTTGCGACATGAGTTCGAGGTTGACGCTAATGGTGTTGACGTCGGGTTCCCACCCGCGATAAACACGAGAACGGTATTCATAAAAATTGGTTGTGTCGTCGTTGATTGGCGTAAAACGCAGAAAAGCCTCTACAGGGCTGATGCCTGTTACAAGAGAGTCTCCTGCTGATGGTAGATTTGTGGTATAGGTCGGACTAGAAGGGTTCCCACCATGAATAAACATAGTGAGTGTACCATAGCGGGTATAGTCTGCCCCTTGCAAAAAATTGCGTGAAGCCGAGACTGCATCCCCGGGAAAAAGGTCGGTAAATTCTAATGAGAGGGAGTGCTCGGACAAACGCACGCCTGTTGTCGGGTCGATTTCACGCTCTAAGCTTGGAGGGGGTAAGTAGAAACTGTTGTCTGTGCCAATGGTGGCCACTTGGAAGTCTCCAGACTGGTATCCTGCTTGGAGGGGGTCCTCTTGCCAGTCGCTGCCAACGGCCTTGAAGGTATAGAGCTCAACTGTGGTTGTGTCGTTGTGCTCTATCCAAAAGCGCACATAGTCAACTGCATTGGAGAAAGTTGTATCGGGAGCACCCTCAAGCGTGCGGGGGGCTTCTTGACCTTTGAGAGGTATGCGTAAGAGCCGCCACGGTGGGTTGCTTGCTCCTCCTAGGTCCACAAAATCGTCGGAACTGGTGCCAGGAACCAGCACCGATTTGCCATTGTATCCGCCGGTTTCTGGTGAGTAACCAATGTTGGTCGATAAATCGACGCTATAGCGTAAGAAACTCTCGCGTGTGTCAAGAAAACCATTGCTGTTAAGATCTTCACTGTCTGGCCGACTGTTGCGTTCTGTGTTGTTGCCCGATGAGCCATTGAGGCCCGAGGGATACCGTTCACGAATGTTTGTTGATGATCGGGCAACGTCTTGAAAGTTGTCGCCAGACGGATCACTTGGCACTGATACGCCAGGAAAAATATCGCCAAAAAC
>JABIFK010000843.1 GCA_018650745.1 Candidatus Latescibacterota bacterium
ATATCCACCCGATCGGTACCAACCCGCGCCAAGTGGCACATCGCTCGCGTATACAACGCCCCCACATACTCCCGGTCTAATGCCACGGCTTCGTGTGCCAAATTCATCGCTTTGTTTTTGCGCCCAGGTAATTTCAAAAATGCCAGTGCCCGACCATTACGTGCTTCCACAAATTTTCGATCTTTTTGCAAAGCTTTCAAAAACAAACTTTCAGCCGCCTCCACGTCGTCCCGTTCCAATTTAACGTAAGCCAAAGCACAAAGTGCCACTTTATCTTTTGGTTGTGCAATCACGGCTTTATCCAACAGGCGATGGGCTTTTTCGGTCATGCTCTTATCAGGTGCATCTGCGCGAGTGCGATACAGTTTTGGAATCAAATTCCCACGTTCAAAATAAGCATCCGACACCGTATAATGTCGCTGCCCCAGATAATATCCATAATAATACTTCAATACCATTGGGTTGTGTCTTTGCCAAAATTGCGCCAAAAAATCACCTTTTTTAGACCGATCCAATGCCCGATAAAAGGCGGCTGTATCTGCACCCGACACCGTGGCGATCAATGCATGCGCAACAAGATCTTCCATCTTGCCAAATGCATCAGACAGTTCAACTTGCAAGACCGCTTCATCAGTGCCTTCAATCGCCGATTTTTCCTGTTCAAACATCTGAATCAAACGACGATCAACCGTTAAGTCACCCAAAACAGTCTGAATGACAATTTTGTCTTCTGCTTCAGAAATCACCTCACCCTTTAACACAGACCCATCCGTTAATAACACGGTGGCCGCATCTGCCTGGGCAAACAGAACAATGGCCAACAACAAACCGAATAACCCCTTAGACACCAATCACCCCTCCACGAAAACACCAACCGTTCAGAGTAAAACCTCTAACCCTATCTAACAATAAAAAAGCCGCTCGCTACACAGCCCTGAAAGCACAGCCTCATGTTCTATAAATACCCAAAACCTTAGCACATTGTCAAGCGCACAAAAAACAGTGGCAGAATACTTTACGACCCATTCGAGCAACATCAAAGCGCCCGATTTTCCAACGAATATTCCTGATTACCACCCAATGCCCAAGTGCCTCTAAAAAGAGACTGCCGCTTCTTCGGCATCTTCTCTATAATCCCATGACTTAAGTTTGTTCGATGCCATTGTGCCCAAATAGAATTATAGCAATTAAACACCGCACATCGGGCATTATCAGGGTTCGTCCAATCATTCGCCGCGTGCACCAAACTCTCTGAAAAAATAACCACCGAACCTGCCGGACAACTGTAATCCTCCATTGCAGCTCGCATACTGTCTTCCCACGGAGAACCTCCAATACTGGGCTGATATCGATTTGGCCCACCATAATTGAAATGTGCCTTGTGCGATCCACTCAAAAAAGACGTCGCCCCTTGCCCAGATTTCACAGGCTCCAACTCCCACACCACCCGCGTCAATCCCGAAAAAATCTTACCGCCTGCCACCTGATACCGCATCGCATTGGCCTGCTGCGGGGGGCGCACAACATGAGGCATCCCTTGATCTCGTCGTTCCTGCGTCAACCATCCTGATGGTCTTACTGTATTAAAAGAAGCCTCACACCGAAAACCATAAAGATCATCTCTCACAAACGGGTCTTCGGTCAAAATCTCAGAGAGAATCCCCACAATCGCCGGATGATCCAACAACCGCTGCAAATGCCCTTCATAACTGTTCTTTGCCCCACCATACACGTCTGCCTTCATCGCTTCAATATCTTCCTCCGACAACACAGCTGGCAGCGTAATCCATCCCTTTAAATCAAAGAAAAACTTCTGCTCATCCGTCATCGGTATCACCGCCAATTCTTTTTCACTCACACCATTTGCTTCAGTCATCTTCCCTCCAAAGTGTTCGTTTCTAGAAATCCTTTTTACGATTCATCGTGCCTTACACGAATGGTTCTGACTTTCACTTTTGCCTTTTTACTTTTTCTCTTTCACATAAAGCTGCTCATGATACACCGGCCGACTCCATCCTCTGTATCCATCCGCAGTCGTACTCTTTTCAGGCACATTGCCCAATCGCGTGCTGGCTCCCCAAACATGATACGCAAATCCGGGAATGATGAGCGGTGTATTCTCCGCATGCAAATCCCGCACACGTGCCATGTTCGCTTGTACTTTCACTGGATCAACGGTCGTTCCAACCTCATCGAGTAAACGCGTCGCCTCCAGGAGCCACTCAGGCCCTTCTTTATCTGCATTGCGATGCCAAACGGGTTGGTTTGGCCCCATAATACCCCAATCTTGCCGATTCACAACCGGGTCGTCGGACCACCCCCACCACCAGAAAACTTCGAATGTACCCCCCGACCACTTCGGAAAAAGAATATCACGCAAAGCTATATTCAAATGGACCGAAACCCCCACAGCCTTCCAATAATCTGATACAAGCTGACAAATATCAACGCCCATACTTGGAATCACATCAATCGTAATCACAAAGGGAGAGCCATTACTCAATTCTCGAATCCCATCACCATCCGTATCGAGCAAACCTGCGTCATCGAGTAAGCGTCTTGATTTATCAGGGTCATATGCCGCATAGGTTTGAGAGGCCTCTTCAGAATAATACTGACTGGCAGGGCCAAACGAATGACTCGCGGGTTCCAAAAGACCGTGATACAAAATTTGACTCAATTCCTCTCGGTTAATCGCGTGAGACAATGCAACGCGCACGCGTTTGTCTCGAAAGGCTTGACGCAACTCAAGACGTGGTGCATCCCAGTTTAAACGCAATGTCGATACCGGTACAGGGGTGCCCAAGTGCACTTTAAATTGCCCATGTCGCTCTTCCGATTTGAGCGTTGCAAACATATTGATCTGTGCATATCGCCCCAACAGATCCAACTCTCCATTCATAAACCTGAGTAAGATCACTTGTGCGTCTTGTATCACATTAAAGACCAAACGATCTGCATAGGGCAATTGATTGCCCGCACTGTCCACCTTAAAATAATACGGATTGCGTTCATAAATCAGGCGTTGCCCACGCGTCCACTCAACAGGCACCCAAGCAGATAAACTGGGCGTTCCGGGTTTAAACAATGTTTGCGCCCGTGTGGTGCTGTCACGCAGAGCCTCGTAGCTCGATTTGGGATTATACTTCGGATGATATTGCGCATAAGCATGTTTGGGAAAAGCAATCATATCCGTACTCAAAATGCCGAGAATGCGTCCCAAAGGTTTGTGAGATCGAAACCGGAGTGTATGATCGTCAACCTTCTCCATTTCAATCGGTTTGCCTTCAACAAGCCAAGCACTTGGAAAAAGAGGATTGGCACGCGCATCCGGATTAACAGTCATATCGTGATACCAGAACAAAATGTCATCTACCGTAAACGGCACGCCATCAGACCATTTGATGCCCTTGCGAATCTTAAAAATCGCGACTTTACCATCGTCCAAAAATTCGTGACTTTCGGCCAAATTATACAAAATGCTCTTTGGCAGCGGTCGTTCATAACCCATTAAGTTTTCACCCAGTGTTTTACTCACGCCTGGTGTTTGAACAATATCGCCCGTCAGAGCCCGTTTTATCGTGCCACCATAACGACCGATCTCATCCAACGGCACCACCACCAATGGGTTTTCTGGTAACCGTTCAGACACTGGTGGCAAAGCATCCTCGCTAACTTTCTGAGCCAACATCGGCGCTTCACCAAACGTTCGTTTTGTCAAAATAGAAGGATCAATCGTCAGCGGTGCAGACGTCACCTGTCCGTTATGTGCCACAGCATCTTTTGAATCCACTTTCCCAGCCGGATCTAACACAGGATCAGATGCCAAACACCCCCAAGCACATAATCCCCAAATCAAACAAATGCTCAGTTTAAACTTACTCTGTACAATCATATTATTCCTCAGTCTATTTTAATCCGAACCCACTCTTTCAACACTGGCATACACATCTTTATATGATTACTTTGTTTACCTAACGATCACCTGCTTTTCGACAACAAGGTTACTGATAAGGAGATTCTATACATGAACGATGTCCCCATTCGAAGCTCGGGCAACCACCACATGCTAAAAAGAGGCCCATCCAAACAGCGCATAACCGAAGCTGAAGCATTAGACATTCAATATCACCAAAGTACAGAAGACAGCCTTGACCGTATGAAAAATGCTGGATTTGTTGTCTTCAAAAATCTATTAAATGCCGATGAAGTCTCTCAATTGCGCCAGCTCAGCGATGAAACGGGTGGCGACGATGAAGCGCATTACCGACAAGGACACTACGGCAAAACAGAATCGGATCCCGACTTTCGAACGTACAACAAACACATCAGTCAACCGTTTTCGCAGCACAAAGACTTTTTAAAAATTGTCAGTCGTCAACCCGCCATCAACGTAATCGAAGGCATACACGGCTATGGCGCACGTCTCATCGGTGGCTCCATTTGGATAACCGGTGCAGGCCGTTATCCCATGGGTTTACATATAGATTATTTACCCTTTGCACTTCCCGAAGACATTGCCAGTGACCCTCGTGTTGAAATACCCATCATGATCAGTACGCTTCATTATTATCTCGACGACCTATATATGGAACTGGGTCCCACACTCGTTGTTGAAAGCAGTCACAAATCGGGCCGCGTCCCCGATGAGGACACAAGTTGGAATGGCAAACCGTGTAAAGCCTTGGTCTGCAAAGCGGGCGATGCCATGCTCTTTAGAAGTGATCTCTGGCACGGTGCATTGCCCAATGTCAGCAATGAAAAACGATATATGCTTCAAGTGCATTATGCCAGCCCTTATATCGATCGCGGTTTTATCTCGCCTTTTCGCAATCGCCCATTTCCATCTGACATACTCGATGTCTGTGATGATCATCAACGCCGGCTCCTTGGTGAAAGACAGGAAGGCTATCCTGTTCCACAAGGGTCTTATGTACTCAAAGAAGGTCTACAACAATTCAAAGAGGACACACAATGGCACCAAAAATAAATTTCGAAGGCAAACACATTTTTATAGCCGGCGGCAGCCGAGGCATTGGTGCCGCCAGTGCCAAAATGTTGGCAGAAACAGGTGCGGAAATTTCACTTACGTACCAAAACAGTTCAGAAAAAGCTCAAGAAGTAGCCGCAATCATCACCAGCAATGGCGGCCAAGCACAAATATTTCAAATGACGATGGAAAATGAGGGCAGTGTTACAGAATCCATAGACCAAGCCGTTGACAGTTTTGGCAATCTCCACGGTCTCGTGGTCTCAGCCGGCATATTTGAACACTGTCTCATTGAAGATATGACACCCGAGTTTTGGGAACGCACCATATCCATCAACTTATCGGGAACCGTTTGGTGCGTGAAAGCTGCCGCAAAACATATGCGTGCCCAAGATGAGGGCGGCGCAATGGTGATCTACTCACCCACAGCTGGGCAATCGGGTGGTGGTGGCGGTGCCAGTGCCTATGCCGTAAGCAAAGCCGGTCAAATCATGTTTGTCCGCTGTATGGCCCACGAATTGGCCGGAGACCAAATCCGCGTCAATACCATCGCCCCCGCCTGGACAGAAACCGATATGGCCGCGCCACATCTCGAAAGACTGGGCCGAGACAACGTAGCTCCCCGCTTCCCATTGGGCCGCATTGGCCAACCCGACGACGTCGCATCGGCAACATGTTACCTGCTTAGTGATCTCGCCAAATTTGTAACAGGCACCGTACACACCGTAGATGGCGGCATGGCCATGCGTGGTTAAAGTCCTCAGACGAGCAGCACAACCCATTAATAAGTAATGAAGTAGAATAACATTTGAGATCAACCCATTGCACAACAAAAACGATCTTCCTCTTTTTTCAAAAGGGGAACACAAGGGGGATTTCTCAGCAATCGACAATTTGCAATCTAGCTGACACATCCAATTCAGATAATCCGTTACCAACCTCACCCAAAATCATAATCCATCAACTCACTCGTCCCTTGCCACACGATTCCATTGTGCCCCAATCGACGTGCTTCGCTCACAAGATGATCAACCGTTTCTTTGGGCCACCCTTCACCATGAAGGATAGG
>JABIFK010000897.1 GCA_018650745.1 Candidatus Latescibacterota bacterium
CTGGGCGCAGAGCGGGCCATCCCGCACAAAACGAGATGGCCCAGAAAACTTTAGACAGTGGTCTTAAGATACAGCAACTTCGATCTGCCGGGGTTTTATTTCTTCTGCTTTGGGAAGCGTCACAGCCAACACCCCCTCTTTATAACTGGCAGAAATGGTATCGGCTTGCACTTTTTTACCCAGTTTGAAAGATCGCTTAAAACTTCCAAACCTGCGCTCACGATGCACATAACCCAGGGCTTCATTTTCACCTTCGAGCTTACGTTCACCAGAAAGTGTCAAAACGCCATCTTCCAAAGACACGCCGATGCCTTCCCGACTCATCCCAGGTAGTTCAGCGTGCAAGACAAAGACACTTTCACTTTCAACAATATCTACTTTCGGGAATCCATCTGGTTCATCCCGATGCCGAGCATCTCCCCAAAATTGACTGACGAGGCTGTCGATTTCACGGTTTACAGAAAACGTGTCGCGAGGTTGCAAACGAATGCGTGGCATACTGATCTCCTTCTATAAAATTTCGTGGTGGTTGAGAATTGCTTCCTTCACGCTTCTTTGCTATCGCAATGCTTGTGCCAACTGACAGCACTCAAAGCACAAAAAACTAAACCACTATAAAAACAAACCCTTACAACATAAAACCATTAAAGTTAGAAAACTATTCACTTATCATAACACAGATCACAAATGCCATATCGGCAGTCCGTCCTACAAAAAACCCAAAACAAAGCCAATATGGCACAAACATTGTATCGTTGGCACAGACAAAATGACTCGTCTTCAAAAGTGCTACGTGGTATATTTTAGAAATAGCAAATTTTACAGCCCCAACAAGGATCACACCGTGCCCCACTTCATACGCTCTATCGTTGTCTTTTTGATTCTGAATACCGCAGTCCTCGCACAAAACCCTGTGGTTACGCTCACAGACTGCGAAACACTTACAGGTTGGGGCAGCGCCGCTACACTGGTGACCGATGTTCCTGAGGGCCAACGCGCCGTGAAAGCAGCGATGGCACCAGACGGAACTGGCTTTTTGTCTTACAACTTTCAGAGCACAGGCATTGATATTTCCAAGAAGCACAGCCTTGCCTTTTGGTGGAAAGTGGAAGGTTCAGGTCTTCAAGATCTAAAAATCAAAGTGCGTAATCATCCCTTGGTAAATGGTATGGAGGCCGTCTACACCATCTGGGCAGGAGAAAAACCGCCAGAAGGATGGCAATTGGCAACAGTAGAACTGGCCAAACCCCAATTTGATACTTGGGGCGGAGAACCCGACTTGACTCGTCGATACATCACCTTCCGAACCGTTTCTGGCACAAGCGCCAATGTTCAACTCTTTGTAGATCATATTGTCACGGTCGACAAAACATTCAGCTACACAGCTGGTTCACCGACGACAACACAAACATCCATCGCGGCGTTCGATTTTGACAGCAACAATGAAGTCGGTTTCACCGACTTTATCCTATTTGCGCAACATTTCGGTTCTCAGAACGGAGATTCGAATTACGACTCCATCTACGATTTTGACACAAATGACCAAGTTGGTTTCAGCGATTTCATTCTTTTCTCACAGAACTTTGGATCAGATGGCACGGCTTGGCAATTGCCAGTATTCATCACAAATCTGACTCAGTCACCTCTCGAACTGGCAGGCGGTAGCCAATCAGCCACCCTCAATTCCGCCACATACGCTCCCGGTATCCAATCACTGACCCTCACCATTCCACGTGCCCAAATGCTCAGCAGAGACCCTGCAGATACATTCCCAATTCCAATATGGATTCAAGTATCCAACCTCATACAGACACGCCAATCCGCCACCTCCTACATTCCCCAAACAGGCACAGCCCGCACGTACGAACAGTTTCTCACAGCTTCAGAAAATAACACAGAACCGATTCTCCCCGACTTTTCTTATAGTGGGTACCACTATTTCGCAAGCCCAATCCCCAATGTGACAGGTCGCATTTTCGATGTGACTGCCTATGGCGCCGTTGCCAATGATACCCTATCAGACCAAATAGCTATTCAACGTGCCATCGATGAGGCAGAACGCAACAATGGCGGCGTTGTGTTTTTCCCTGCGGGTGAATTTCTGGTCAACACAAATACAGACCACAACGAAACGATCACCATCAGAAGCAGCAACATTGTGTTGCGTGGAAGCGGGAGTCGCGCGGGCGGAACCATCATTCGCCAAGTCAACTACATGCCGCCAACAGATCCAGAAAAACTCTGGACGTCACCGTACATGTTTAAATTTCAACCTCTCAATACCAGCGACAAAACTTTGGCAAAAATCACCCAAGATGCCCAGAGAGAAACCTTCTACCTCACAGTTGACGATGTCTCCAAACTCTCGGTTGGACAATGGATTACATTGTATATGAACAGCGTATCTGCCATCTCAGATTTTTTGGCACCCTATCAAACAGAGACAACCTGGACGACCATGCGCACCAATGGTATACAGGTTCGTGAAAAACACAGCATCGCTGAAATCGATGGCAACCGCATTCGCCTCAACGAACCCCTCCATGCTTCGGTTAATGCCCTCCACAGCTGGACCGTGCGCGAGTACCAACACTTGGAGGAAGTTGGCGTAGAAGACATCAGCTTTCACGGATCGTGGATTGAGGAATTTATACATCACAAGGACCCCATTCACGACGGTGGATGGAGCCTGCTCGAACTCAATCGATGTGTCAATTCTTGGATTCGGCGCTCAAGTTTTGTCAATTGTAACCGTGCGGTTCACATGGGTTCCAGTTCAGCGGTTTCGGTATATCATGTCACTCAGGCTGGCAACAAAGGACATTCGTCCATTGCATGCAGCGGCGGATATGGCGTTTGGATTGGCCTGTCAGAAGACCTCGCAGCACACCACCATGGTCCAGGAACCAGCAGTCGGGCAGTCGGCACTGTCTACTGGCGATATGATATGCAGAACAACCAACGGGTTGATGCCCACGGCGCCCAGCCATATGCCAATTTGCTCGACCGGGTGAATGGGGGTATTCTATACGGCAGTGGTGCCTCCATTGAAAACTTCCCTAATCATATGAAACACTACGTGCTTTGGAACTTCAAACATGCAGGCAACCAATCTCATTATGATTTCTGGCAACAAGGGAATGCCCGTGATCGTTTTGTAAAACCGATCATCGTCGGCTTCCATGGCGAACCTGTCACCTTCAACCAAAACACGCTCGAAGTGCTCGAATCCAATGGCAGCAAAGTTCAGCCCGAATCCCTATTTGAAGCCCAACTCGAGCACAGACTTCAATCTTTACCCAGCTGGTTAAACGACTTGCGCACAGAATGGGAACAAATCAAACAGATCCCTTTGGCCTCCTATACACCAACAACCTTCTAACGAATGCACGCATAGGCGAAGCCTACAACACCGTGCACAGAAAGCAAAATTGAAACTCGATTTTAAAAATGCCATTCGTGCGCAGACCGGGTCATTGATGTGTTCCAGATCACAGCCGAAAGATCGAATATTCAACATATTAAGGCCCCATTGAAGGCCAAACCCATATGCAGAAGGGTCACGTGTGCCCAAAGTCCTGATTATAGACGATGACGACATGTTCAGAAACATGTTGGTTGAAATGCTCTCTCTCGAAGGTTATGACATATCAGAAGCCAGCGATGGCAACACGGGTTTAAGCGTGTTTACAGAAAACACACCCGACCTGGTCATTACCGACATCCTTATGCCAGAAAAAGAAGGCATGCAAACCATACGAGAAATTAGGCAAATTGCCCCCAACGTCAAAATCATCGCGCTTTCGGGTGGCGGGACACATCCGACAGGATTAAACTATCTTCAGATGGCTCTAGATTTAGGCGCAGATCGGTCTTTTCCGAAACCATTTAAGACCTCCGAATTTATCGAAGCCATTGCCCAGATGATCAAACCTTAAGCCTTAACTATCCCGGTGCATAAAAAAACCCCTCAGACAAATATTTGTCTGAGGGGTTTTTTGGGATTACACCGATGATCAGAGGCCAATCAAATAAGACACTTTTAACAACACTGCCCGGTTTTGCTTTTCGATCCCACTTTGTGTATCAAACCCGTGATCAAAAACAAAGAAGATATCACTCCCGGGTCGATAACGATAACTCAACAGAAAGTTGCCACTCATTTGTTGCGAATCATTGTTCCACTGCGCGAATAACTTCACAAAAAAGTCAGTATTGAACGCGTAGACCAGTCGATTGCTCAAAGTTTGAATGGTGGCATTGCCTTGAGGCAATCGCAACAGATTTGTTTCAAACTCGGTTTCAATAGACAATTGCCCAGATGGACGATAATTGTTGCGAATAGAGATTTCGTATCTGCGCCCCGTGTAATACCCCCCACCCTCGAGCGAGAGACTCAACCGATCTTTGCGAGACCGGGTCGTTGAGGGCCCAGTACCAAAGGTATTAAACTTGTAAGTCCCTGCCGGAATAGCCAAATGCGGTTTCCGCTTAGAAGGACGAAAC
>JABIFK010000488.1 GCA_018650745.1 Candidatus Latescibacterota bacterium
CGGGCCCGGGCCAAAGCAATCATCGTTGGAATACTGATGTTCTTCTTGAAAATTTCAGGTGCCGCACCCGTACCACCACCCCGCCCATCTAAAATGATATAATCTGCTGTGGCCTCAAGCGCAAAGTCGATATCCGCTTCGATATGCTGCGCCGACATTTTAAAACCGATCGGAATACCACCACTCACTTCGCGCACCTGATCGGCGATATTGCGAAAATGCTCTGTCGTAAACAGATCTTTAAATGTCGACGGGCTAATAGCAGGTGTTCCGGGTTCAAGCCCACGAACATCTGCGATTTTGCCCACCACCTTCTCACCAGGCAAGTGACCACCCGTTCCCGTCTTTGCGCCTTGTCCACCCTTAAAATGGAAAGCCTGGCACCCAGCCACCTTATCCAGGCCCCAACCAAAATATCCCGAAGCAAGTTCATAAAAATAACGCGAATTGGCCGCCTGCTCATCGGGCAACATACCACCTTCTCCAGAGCAAATCCCTGTGCCTGCCAATTCAGCACCCTTAGCCAAAGCCACCTTGGCTTCTTCGCTCAATGCGCCATAACTCATATCACTCACAAACATCGGAATGTCTAAATGCAATGGCTTCTTTGCGTTGGGGCCAATCACCACACCCGTTTTAACAGGGGCATCATCAATCAGCGGTTTCGTTGCAAATTGCCCCGTTATGATTTGCACCTCATCCATTCGCGGCAACTCTGTTAGGGGAACCCCCATTGCCGATACATTGCCATGATGCCCAATGCCCTCTAAACCATTGGTCGCCAATTCTGTGATATAACTATTAAAAGGTTCTGCACTCGTGCCTTCGTGATCGGCATACAATCCCAAATATGAATCGCGATTAAACGCTTGGGGATGTTCATCATGCCATGCGGCAATCTCATTTTCATCTACATAAACCACATCGTCTTCAACCCACGCAGTGAACTTTTGCAAAACTTCATCATTGTCATACTCGCTCACACCCGTGTCCAAACGATAATCCCATTGATGCACACCACAAATCAAATTGTGTCCATCAACATGGCCATCGGACATCAACGCACCACGGTGTAAACACCGGCCAAACAAGACAGAGACATCATCGTCATACCGCACCACCACCAAATCTACATTTGCAACCAAAGCATATGCTGGTTTGCGATCTTCTAACGCGCTCCAGGTTGCAACTTTAGCTTGCTTACGCTCTTCTGACATAACGCCTCCCTTAAAACGATCTATTGGTGATGCCAATCAAAAACTTTGGCATCCTTGATTATCCCCGAATACTACGGCAAACAAAAAACCCAATTTCCGAAATTGCAGCCCTATACCATTTCTGCCGATCGGTGTTCCCCTTTCCGAGCAACCGAACTGTATTTTCTCCCAAAAACCAAGCGAAGCAAATCCATCACAGGCATAGGTTCCACGCCTTGCTTTCGAATCACCTGCCCAATTTCAAATGCCACTTTCCATTCCTTCATGAGCTTGCGAGATCCATTTTCTCAAGGAGTTATCCTATGCGTCACACCACAGCGTCCGCCTTATTCATCCTGATGTTTTTTGCTTTTGCGCCTCAACCAAACGCATCCGAAACACCGTCACCCAAACTGATTGCAGTCAAACACCACGGTGATTGGTGTGGAAGTTGCAAAAAAATGGGTTCTGTGTTTACAGATCTGCGCAACAAATTTGACGGCCAGCCTGTCTTATTTGTGACATTGGACTTAACCAATGTAAGTACACGCAATCAGTCAGAGTTATTGGCATCTGCGCTAGGCCTTAAATCGGTTTACAACCAAAATTCAGGAACAGGATTTATCTTACTTATCGATCCCACAACACATAAAGTCATAAAAAAACTAACAGCAGATCAAGATCTCAAAATGATGGCCAAGGAAATTACTGCGCAGATAAAATCGTAGAGTCCATTAATTCATCGACCCTTGGTATAACAAATATGTTGCACCAAGGGTCATGCTTTATATCTTTTAACAAACAACACGTATGCGTGATTTTTGGTCAAAATAACAAACACCTTGGAACGAAGTGAAAATATCTATTTAAAATCGACATGACATACACCCAAGACCCTCAACACATCCTGCAATCGGGTTACCGATATGCACTCTCACTCGTTCATCAAGCATTAGATGCCGAAGATCTCGTACATGATGCGTGGCTCAAAGCATACCCCAAATACGGCACCAAACTCACCCAATCACTTTTTTTTACCACCATTCGCAACGTATACATCGATCAATATCGGCGCAACCAATTGGCTGTCTTTGAGGCATTTGACGAGGAGACTTACAAAGAAATCGAGATCGACACAAAACACGACATATCCTCCGAAGATTTGGATCAAGCCCTTGCCAAACTCAATTCCAATGAGCGCGAAGCCATTTTTCTCAACATTGTAGAAGGATATTCTACGCAAGAAATCGCAGACAAAACAGATCGTTCACGCAATACCGTACTCAGTCATATTCACCGTGGCAAACGAAAACTCGTGCACACACTCACGGCACTCATCAACCGCCGAAACCCTCTTCAAGGATAGTACCAAATATCCCTTCAAGAATCGTTACGAATACCGTGCAAATTTCACAAAAAATCCGCAAGAGCAGATAACAGCCATGTCCAATCTCGACAAACATATCAAACAGCATTATCAATCCAAGGCACTCTCTCAAAGCAAAGTGGATGCAATCTTAACAGAGGGCAATGAAAAACGGCCCACACGTTCGTGGCGCTCATTTTCTCCACTTGTAGCAGCAGCCTTACTCATCATCGGATTTGTTTTTTTTAATAATTACCAAGCACAAAACCTGCTCAATCAACGTGTCATAACCGAAATCGCAATGAATCACAGCAAGCAACTCGACGCAGAAATTACAACCTCTGATTACGACGATCTGCAAACAAAATTGAACCGGGTTGATTTTCCCATATACTCAGAAACAATTCCAGAAAACCACCAACTTCTTGGTGGCCGATATTGTTCGATCCAAGGAGAATTGGCAGCCCAACTCAAACTGAAACACAAAAAAACGGGCGACGTCAAAACCCTCTACGTCACCCGTTTAACACCCACATTAAAAAATGTCAAAAACCAAACCATCACCCAAAACAGCATTACCACTCAACTCTGGAAAACCTCCGACTGCCTCTTTGCTTTGGCATCCAAGACGCCTACTGAAACAACATACTGATATTCATCGCTTTCACCGAGTGAGTGAGTGCGCCCACAGAAATATAGTCCACGCCCGTTTCAGCAATACCACGCACGGTCTCCATCGACACATCTCCCGACGCCTCTAAGGCAGGCCTATTCCCGTCCAAACGGGCCACGCGTTCTACAGCTTCTTTCA
>JABIFK010000616.1 GCA_018650745.1 Candidatus Latescibacterota bacterium
CAGTCGTCCATAATGACGGCGTGCTGCCCATTTGAAAGCATTGCCAGCAGTGTCGTAGTAATAGCATTCATACCAGAGGAAAACAAAATAGCCGCTTCAGCACCTTCTATCTCTGCCAACTTTTTTTCAGTGACGTGTTGCGTCGGATTACCATATCGTCCATAATCAATTTGCTTGTTTTCGCCATTTACAAAGTCCGTAACGGCCTGCGTATTTTCAAACACATAAGTAGAGGTCTGTGCAATGGGCACCGTTAAAGCATTCTTCCAATACCCTTTTTCCTCTCCTCCGTGGATGGCACGTGTAGACGTACAGATATCATCACGATGCTGACGGTCAGACATGTACAGAATCTCCAAAAATAAAAAAACGGGATTGCCGCTAAGCAAGTCCCGTTTCATAAGAAAGAAAAAACCGATCTAAAAAGTCCGGTTGACTTTTTAGCGACTTGTTTAGAGTGGCTGCAATATGACGCAAATCACCACTTCCAGATTAATATTGAAATCAATGTAACCAAAAGCCTTTAGACTGTCAACTGCTGCTTCTTTTCTATTGCCCGAAATATGGTGTCTCGCACAACATCGGCTTTGGGCGGTAAAACGATAGGTTCATTGCCCAACGCAGCAGAAACCCCGTGATTCTGAAGCTGATCTTGATGGTATCCCAATTTGAATTCTGTAAACTTCAGCCCGTGCGCAGTAGATATCACCACCACACGTTCATCTTTCTTAATCACGCCTCGGTCTACCAATTTGAACAAGGCAGCAAATGCTACCCCAGTATGAGGGCACGTAAACAGGCCCGTGCGATCTGCCCGAGCAGCTGCATCGGCCAATTCTTGCTCAGTAGCCTGCTCAACCACGCCACCAAAAGATTTCAGCGCGTCAATTGCCTTTTCTTGGCTTACTGGATTCCCAATTTGGATTGCATTGGCCAATGTCGGCTGGGCCTGAATCGGTTCAAAGCTATCAAAGTTGTGCATATAACTTTGATAAAGCGGGTTGGCCTGTGCACTTTGTGCCACGGCAATACGTGGCATTTTATCAATAAGGCCAATGGCGTGCATCTCCCGAAACCCTTTGGCCAAAGCGCTCACGTTGCCCAAATTCCCACCAGGAATAACAATCCAGTCAGGGACCTCCCAATCAAACTGTTGCACCAATTCAAAACTAATTGTCTTTTGTCCTTCAACCCGCAAAGAGTTCATTGAGTTGGCCAAATAGATATTCTCTTTTAAGCAAATTTCCTGAACCAAAGCCATACAACCATCAAAGTCAGTCTCTAGGCTCAAGACCAATGCCCCATTGGCCAATGGCTGAAGCAATTGAGCCGCAGAGATTTTGTCTTTCGGCAAGAAAACCACCGATGGAATACCCGCCGCAGCCGCATAAGCGGCCAAAGCCGCCGAAGTATCACCCGTAGAAGCACAAGCTACAGCCGGTACGTTTTGCCCCTGAGCAATCATCTGATTAACCATAGACACCAACACGGTCATACCCAAATCTTTGAAAGAGCCAGTATGGCTGTTGCCGCATTGCTTCACCCACAAGCCATCAATGCCTATTTCTTGCCCCAATCGTTCTGCCCAAAAAAGATTGCTTCCGCCTTCAAACATAGACACAACATTATCATTTTCTACTGTTGGGCAAACCAATTCTTTTTTGCCCCATACAGAACTGCCATAAGGCCAATCCGTTCGCATATAACGTTGGTCAAATAACGCTCGCCACTCTGTTGCCGAACGCGTTTTGAGAGCGTCTATATCATGTGCAACTTCCAACAAACCACCACAAGTCGGGCATTCATAAATGACATCCGTTAAAGGAAATCGACCGTCACATCCTTTAAAGCAACGAAACCAAGCTTGATAATTTGCTTCATCCATGAGTCCCTATCCTTCGTTCAATACCGTGACCATTAGTAAATTTTCGATTTGGAACAACCTAAAGTTTTCGATTCTTGTACACAGCAAGATCAAATATAATCGTTCTCTTCCTATGGGCAAATAAAAAAGCCCCCGAAGGGAGCAAATCTCAACCGCAATCATGGATAACGTTAACACAATGTTTTCTTGTTTTCAAATTTGCTCCAGCACATCACGTTTAATCCAACCCCCAACACCATTGGACAACCGTACCAAGAACCAGCGGCCTTCTGTGCGTTCAATAAATACTTTGGTGCCCTCATGCAAAACAAAAACTTCCAAAAAGTCACTTCCAGGTCCACTGCGCCCAATGGCCTGGCCTTCTAGTACAATTGCAGTTACCACACCGCGTTGATGAACCTTCATAGCCAAGACAACACCGTTGCTCAAAAGACCCGCTCCAAAAACCACCAACAGGGCAACCCAAATAAACCGTCTTGTCGGTAAGAACATCCAACAGACCAATGCCCCTCCCAAACCAAAAACACAAATCAAGCAAAATACAGACAGTGCATTTATACCCCAAAAATCATAAAGATTACTCAACACACGCGTCAAAAAATTAGGGGTATCGTTTGTTTCTTTGTCAACTCTATGGGCATTGGCAAAGTTTAAATTGGCCAACACATCTTCATCACCAGGTCTCAATTTTAATGCGCGCTCATAAGATAAAATGGCAAGCCCCAATTGCTCATTCTTAAAATAGGCATTTCCCAAATTATAGTACACTTCGCCATTTTGTAAACCTTGCCCAACAACTTTTTCGTAGGCAACAATAGCACCTGCGTAATCACCCTGACGATAACCCACATTGCCCTGATTGTACAAGCCTGCCAACCCCTCAGAGGCATCGACCCAACTGCCACAGGCAAGTAAAACCATAAACCAAAAATGGAAAAGTCTAAATCCCGGGATCAAATCACGCGCTCCAAATCATCAATCAACGATGCCGCATTTTCATACAATTCTCTCATCTGCTCTGTCTCAGCTTGCACCGGAGCAAAACGAGCCATATCGCATTGTTGAAAAAGCTGACGGATTTTGACGATCAAATCGTCCTGAACATTTTGTACCCGCAAAGCAGTAGCTGCCTCTTCTGCTGTCAGTCCTGCCGCAGACCGATTCAAGCGATCTGCCAAAAATTGCGCAACCGATCGGTGAAGTTCGGCATGAAACTTGGCAGAGTCTCCCCCTTGCATCAAACGTGCAGCTTCAGTCAAACACTTACGCGCCTCAGAGTGGGCACGACGACGACGCGCATATGCAACATCCCCCGTCAAACGATCTTGGTGTTTCCGGTAGACGTATGCAACCACAACACCCAGCACAGGAAGCACTTGCAAAAGCCAATAACCACCACTTTGATATAACAGGCTGCTTTGATCTATTAAACGTTCACGGTCTGGCTTGATATACCGAATATCTTGCCCCAACAAACGTACTTCCTCTCGACTGGCCAAAACCTCGGGTTGGGTTGCATTGGCATTGGGCGTTACGGTCAAAGCAACAGATTTAGATGAAACCGTCTCATACTGTTTCCGAACTGGATCAAAAAAAGCCAGCTGAAAAGGAGGCAGTGTCACCGCGCCTGCTTTTTCGGGAATCATGACATACTCGAATGTCTTTTCCCCCCCATAATTCCCGCCCTGAACTTGTGTTTCCAAATTTGTCTTAGGATCATAAAAACGAAACTGAGCATCATCTGGACGAATGGGTTCCGAGATAGATTGCAAATTACCAACACCCACAATGTTCACTTTTACAGCTATCGGATCTCCCGTAAGAACCGTTGTAGGTGTCGCATCAACTGTAATATTAAAACGCCCAACCGCACCCAAAAAACCTTGGGGAGCGCCAGACGGCAAAGGCTTAACTTCTATAGCAAGATCACCAGATCGCACGGTTACTTGTTGTGTTCTAAACGGATCAAATGAGTCAAATGGGTCAAGCCCAAAAAGACTACGCGATCTGGTTTGCAGCGGCACATCACAGACCACTTCAAGCTGGTCAAGCAGATGCATGCCTCGGGTTGTGGGAAACAAGGCCAACCGTTTTAATTCGGCCACATTATACACTCGGCCATCAACAGTTTCACGCTGCATGTTCAAACGTTTGGCATCAAAGACTGTTTCAGCCCAGAATCCAGTGAATGTTGGGATATGACCGTAGTGTACATTTCTCACATCATAACGCGTGTAGAGCTTATACGCAACGCCCACCTGCTCGCCCACATACACCGATTCTTTGTCGGGTACCGCCAGCAAAAAAAGATTTTCTTCAATTTCTCGCAATTGTGAAGAGTTGAACGATTGACCAGATGAAGACGATGGTGTGGTCTTTGGCCGTCCCGTTCCTTTAACCACCTCAACACGAGCCGAAGATTGATAGGTGTTGCCATCGTGTGTTACTTTGATAGGCCCCAAGATAAAGGCCCCCTCTTTCTCTGCCTTAAAAGAAAACACGTATGTGGTTGTACGTGTCGTCGACATCGCCCCGTTGACAATGCTAATCGATGTAGAAGTCGACGATGTGCTTCCAACCAATTGTAACCCTTGAGGTGTTGGGAGTTGGGGGGCTGGTAAACCGCTAATTTGCCCTGCCACAACCGCAACGGTCAGCTGAATCACCTCTCCTACTTCAACCTGTGAGCGATCAACCGAGGCTTCTATCGATACCTGAGCACCTGCATCTTGTGCCCCCCACAATATGAGGAAGATCAAACCCAACATACCTATTTTATATATCTTCATCATTTTCATACCCAAATCATTGCTTCATTTTTTCTACACAAACAACACGCACCAAACCCTTTAACACCGCTACCAAGCATTCCCGTTATACCGCCGTCCCGACACGCGCACTTTACGCCGTTTTTGAGACGCATCATCTCGATCTTTCATGGCATCTAAAATACGCGCAGCCTCTTCAGGTGTCAAATCTCCAGGTTGTGTTTGTTGAGATTCTTGCTGCCCTGAATTGTCATTTTGTTCCTGCTGATTTTGTTGCTGTTCATTCTGTTGATCTTGCTCGTTTTCACCGTCCTGCTTGTCTTCATCATTCTGTTCATCTTGCTGTTGCTCTTTGTCCTGATTTTCATTTTGCTCGTCTTTGTTCTCGTCTTTGTTCTTGTCTTTGTTCTCGGCTTTGTTCTCGTCTTTGTTCTCCTCTTTGTTCTCGTCTTTGTTCTC
>JABIFK010000143.1 GCA_018650745.1 Candidatus Latescibacterota bacterium
TAACTCCTACACCTTCATCCTCTTTTTCGTATTTGTACTGCTCCTGACACGTGCAATTGGCAATTGGACCCTCAGAAAATTTGCACTGCTTTGTTTGAGCTATGTTTTTTACGCCGCGTGGAACCCACCCTTTGTTGCGCTGCTTTGGATATCGACCATCATTGATTGGCATGCCGCACGCAAGCTCCATGAAAGTCAGCATCTCACACAACGTCGCTTTTATTTGTTTGTCAGTCTCTTTGTCAATTTGGGCATGCTGACCTATTTCAAATACAGCGGTTTCATTGCAGATAATTTAAACGGTGTGTTTCAATCTGTCGGCTCCACAACCAGCATCAATTTCGTAGATGTTATCTTGCCTGTGGGCATATCATTTTATACTTTTCAAACCATGTCCTATACCATAGATATTTATCGTGGCAACATGCGTCCGTGGCACTCATTTTTAGATTACGCACTTTATGTCACTTTTTTTCCACAACTTGTTGCAGGTCCCATTGTTAGAGCAACAGACTTCCTCCCCCAATGTGAAACACCTCGCCGAGCAAGCAAAGATCAACTCGGTTGGGGATTGTGTCTTTTTGTCATTGGGCTCTTTTCCAAAGTCGTGATCGCTGATACACTGATGTCTCCCATCGCAGAACGGGTATTTGACTCCACTCAGTCTGCGGGATTTCTCGCCGCTTGGACTGGAACTTTTGCATTCGCAACCCAAATATTTTGTGATTTTTTTGGGTATTCCACCTGCGCAATTGGTATTGCTTTGTGTCTGGGATTCGCCCTTCCTGATAATTTCAGATTCCCTTATGCGGCGATCGGATTTTCTGATTTTTGGCGCAGATGGCACATTACGTTATCCACTTGGTTAAGAGACTATCTCTACATCCCCTTAGGCGGTAACCGAGACGGCACAACAAGAACCTATATAAATTTATCGATCACAATGCTCCTCGGTGGACTCTGGCACGGTGCCTCTTGGATGTTTATCATTTGGGGTGCATTGCATGGTTTCTACCTTATTGTAGAACGCCTCATCGTGCAAACGCGTTTGGCATCTTGGCGTCATTGGCACACAATACCAGGACGAACCCTACTCACAATTTCCACATTCCTACTGGTTTGCATCACTTGGGTATTTTTTAGAGCGCCTAACATCGACCGAGCACTTTCTTTGTGTATAGACATGCTTGACATCACACAAGCATTGGGTTGCTTGACCACGTTATTGGATCCAACACAAGCAATAAATTTTGCGCAGAGTGTATTGCCCGGTAGAATGGACTACCTGATCGCAATAGGATGCACATTGCTCTTATTGATCGTTCATGCCCTGCTAAAGGATTCGAGTTTTGAAGCGCTGTTTGCCAAGCTTCCTCGCCCTGCCAGCGCCTTCGCATTGGCCACTATGATTTATCTTGTTGTCATCTCTATGACCGGAGAAGATCGTGCCTTCATCTACTTCCAATTCTAATAGCCGATGCCCGACTGCACCCTACGCCAAGGTGTGGTTTTATGTTGTGCTACTTGTTGGGTTGTTTTTAACCGCCAGTGAATTTCACTGGCGGAATGCAGGTTTTTTACCCACCATTGTAGATACCAAGATTTTTTGGAGTGAACACCGACATCAGGTCTACACAGATCAAGAACATAAGAAAATGGTCATAGTCGGTTCTTCTCGCGCCCAACTGGGTATTGACCCCGTTTTACTGAACGAACATTTCCCAGAATACCAAGTTGTTCACTTGGCCTTAGATGGTGCTCTGTCAACTGAAGTCATCAAAGATTTGTGCAACGACCCAAACTTTGATGGCATCATTCTCGCCGACCTAACCGTACCATTTTTGTGTGCTACCGACGCAGCAGCCACCCAAAAAGAGCGCGATTATATTCATTATTACCACGACAAATTTCAAACGAACTCAGAGCTTGAGAAAAGACTAAATGCACAATTGGGTGCCTCATTCCAATCTCGCTTTGTCATCTTATCTCCAACTCTGTCTTTCGCATCTTTGCTCTACACCAGGCTGAACCCTAAGCAACTATATGTGCACATGCAAAAAAATCGATTCCGCCCAGCATACTACCACGACAGATTGTCTGAGGAAGAACGCATCAAGCATCGTAAGAAACGCATAGATGGCATCACGAAAAATCCGATTGCACAAATATCCACTGAACGATTTACCCTCGCCACTCAAGAGGTTTTGGGCGACCATTACAAAAAGCTACGCAAGCGAGGTGGCAAAATAGTTTTGGTGCGTTTGCCTACCACAGGAGAGCACTGGCAAGTAGATCAAAAAATGGCCCCAAAAGCAGAACTTTGGGACCAACTTAAAACACTTACAGGCATTCCAACCATTCACTTTAAAGACCATAGAGAACTGGCAGATTTTGATTGCCCAGATACGTCCCACTTAGATGCCAAAGACGTTCCAACATTCACAAACAACCTTGGTCAGATCGTTCGCAGCACTTTAGACGACGATGACTCAAAAGCAAACCACGAACAAAATCTATGAACATACTCTTTTCTTCAACGTCCTATGTCTTTTCTGACCATATTCCCGGTGGAGAGTACCAGGTTGCCCACGCTGTGGTTTCAGGATTGGCAGCACGGGGGCACACCATTCATGTTATAGTTCCACAGGCCAAATTGCGTGAACCCATTCCCAATGTGACCATCCACGAAATCAGTGGTTATGACTTTGTCGAACGTGAAAGTTATTTCGCCTACCGATTGAACTGGTGGACCTTTACCATTCGTTCTTACTTTGCTGCCAAACGAATTATTCGAGAAAACGATATCGATATCGTGCATCATATTCGCCCAGCCTTCTTGGAAAAATTCAGCTTATGTTGGCGTTTGCCATTGCCCTTTGTCTATGGCCCAGTCAGCCTACCAATGATCCATACGCTACCCCCAGGCACAGCCATGCCGGGTGAAACAAACAAAGTGGGACCACTTGAAAAGCTTAAAAACAAATTAATCGACAAGCTCAACTTTACCATTGGAA
>JABIFK010000697.1 GCA_018650745.1 Candidatus Latescibacterota bacterium
CAAGCAGACGCGAGAATCCGTTGGCGTGGTATGGGAGAAAGAATGGTAGGCACAGGTCGGATTATGCGTTACGCGCACCTGCGAAAAAGCGAAGACTTGGTTAGGTGAAGAGCGTTTGCACGGTTTTGGATGTTCGATACTGGTGGTCGAAAACCTGACGCATATAAAGTTCCAAAGTAAGGTATCGGCCGATGATGTCGCTGTGGTCTTTTCCGGCAAGATGTTCGGACCAGAGTCTAGCGAATGGGTTAGAAGGGACCACATTGTGAATGTGGGCTGTTGGTGCGTTGAGCAGTGTTTCAATGAGTTTTTTTGCTGGGGCTTCACGTAGCCAATCGGGATAATTGGTGGAAGGGAGACGTGATGGTTTTTTTTGGAATTTTTGGATTGCTTTTGCGGATCGAACGGCCCATTTGGACCAGTTGAGGGGTTTGCCTGTTTTGGCCCAGGGAATGTCTTGGAAATACGTTGGGAAGGTTCGGAGAAGCATTTGACGATACAGTCTGTTGTCTTGTTTGATGGACAGTGGGAGCCCGAACAAAAATTCTTGTAAGGCATTGTCGAGAAAGGGGAGGCAATAATCCACCCCTACGAAAAGACCCATACGCGGGCCATGAATGGTAAACCCCCGCATGCGCCAGTCCACATAAAACGCATGTGCCGAACGCGCATTCTGAAATGATTTTTCGATATGTTGGTGTGCGTCTGGGTGATCTTCCAATTCTAAATGCAAGTCTTGAGACAAATAGTGGTTGAGTTGGTGCGGTTCAAAAAGGTGTCCAGCCCCCGCCAAACCATCGCCACCCGCACCATTAAAACAGGTGTTGATTGTTTGCCCAATGGTCTCAAAGTGTTCAACCCCATGCATATGCATGAGATTGAGTGCGCCGTCTGTCCACCATACGGCTTCAATACGAGGTTCGAGCCAGTTTCCCTGATTTAGAGGGAGGAGGGTGTGTGTGGCCAATTTGACCGATGCCACATCTGTAGCAATCCGTACTTCTTCGCTTTCGGTTTGCCCAAAAGTAAACGTGGGTGGGGCACCCGGTAACGCAGCAAATACAGCCCGTGAGTCCAATCCGCCACTGAGCATCAGGCCTTGGCCTGTGGGTTCTGAACGGTTAACAACGGCCTCTTGAAAGAGGCGACCAAATTCTCGAATGAGGTCGTCTTTGTTTGTTTTACTCAGACGAGACGACAACTGATCCCACCACCAATATCGCTCTTTGGTGAGTGTGCCTGTGCGCGTGTTGTAGGTCAAGTGTGTTGCGGGCGGAACTTGCAGCACGCCTTCGAACCAGGTTTGGTTTGGTGGCAGTTGCCCTGTGGTCAAGAATGTTGTGGCTGTATCTTTGCTGATTGAGGGAGAAAAATGAGGGAGGTGAAGGAAAGCCTTTGGCTCGGAAGCCCAAGCCAAACCTTCGGGAGCGACGTGCCAATACAAAGGGCGCAACCCATACCGGTCGTTCACGATGTGGAGTTGGTTGCGGTGGGTGTCTAATATAACCGCAGCAAACAGGCCATCAATTTTGTTGAGTGCGCGCTGGTGGTCGGGGTTGGTGACCACCGAAACAATAAATTCGATGTCACTTTCAAAGGACCAACTGTTCTGCTCGCACAGTATTTTCCGATTGTACAGGGTTCCATCTAACCACGCGATGAGCCCTTTCTGGTTTTGGTACACGCTCGGACGGGATTGCCATTCTGGACCGAAATGGGTTCCTGCTGTTTGCGGGCCAAATAGGATTTCGTGGTCGGTGTGATGGGGGGGCACAATCATATTGCGTTTAAGTGCCTGCAAGCGTGTGTCTAATTCTTGCGGAGACAAATTCTGTAAAGAAGTAAAACCTGCAAGACCGGGCATCGTGAAGTCTTCTCTGGTGAACAAGATGAGAAAGGGATAGCATATCAGAAATGGGTGTTATGGCGTGTTGAACAACTGTTACGCATAATTAAGCAAGAATAAAAAAAAAGGAAAGTTTGGATTGCCGATTCTCAGGCCTGAATCAGGGTTGACAAGACGGGCAATCGGGACTACACTTTCAGGGTAATTTGGACAGGCAAGATCAGTTTGAAATGTGCATACTGTTTCAGAAAAAGGATACTGTTATGTCAGAACGAAACTTTAAGGTGAGAGCGGCTCATTGTGATTTTCGGGCGTCTCAAGAAGAAATCTATCAAACATTGCGGCGTATTACAGATCCGTTGGACCGTGCATGGGCCAAGTTGGAAAAAGCAAACCGTATTGTCATAAAGTTCAATATGATGAAAATGCACCCCAGACTCGAATATTATTTTGGGCGCCGCCGTGAATTGGTAGATGATATGGTTGCCCACGCCGTGTTGCGACTCTTAAGAGAAAGAACCACCGCTCAGATTGATGCCACCGACACAAATCCCTACACAAAAGCGCATTTGATGGGCAACAACTTCAACTACGCCAATATTCTTCAAAAATACGATGTGGGTTTTATTGACTCAAATGCTGGGCCGTATAAGAAATATGAAGTGCCGGGTGGTGGCCTGATGTTTGATCGTTATGATCTGAGCGCTTGTTTTGATGGGGCCGAGGTGGTGTCTGTTGCCAAAATGAAGAATCACCTGTTCATGGGAGTCACCTTATGCATGAAGAATTTATTTGGCCTTCCTCCCATAACAGCCCCTGTTGGGCGTAGTCGCAGTTATTATCATCACTTCATTCGTCTGTCGTATGTGCTTCCAGATTTGGGTATGATCACAAATCCTGCGCTCAACATTGTCGATGCGCTTACAGGACAATGGGGGCGGGAATGGGGTGGCCAGGGACGGATTACGAATCCCCTCATCGCTGGCGACCAGGTGACCGCAACAGATGCATGTGGCACGTATCTGATGGGGCATGATCCGGCATCAGATTGGCCAACACCTCCGTTTCGTCGTGACCGAAACCATTTGCTCATTGCGGCAAACCGGGGTTTTGGTACGGTAAACTTAGACGAGATTGATTTCGAAACAGAAGTAACATCACCACTGGCCGAGTTTGATTCAGAAGCGACAGATTCTGAAGCCATGGTCGCCAGTTGGCGCAGAACCACGTGTGAGCAAGCACTGGTCTATCAAGATCAGAAGAAGAGCTTGATCGACCAATATCGCGATCAGTTCATCTTCTTGCAGGATGGAGAAGTGGTTTGGCACGGTGACGATCCTGCAAATTTGCGCAGTCGACGAGAGCTCAGTGGTGCCAAAAAAGATCAAGGCATGTGGCTGAAATTGGTTGACCCTCATGAAATCGAAGGCGAACGTTTTGAGGCTTATGAAGAATGTTTGAAAGCGTTCCCCTCTTAATCAATTGGCCTGCCTTCGTGGCGGGCTTTTTATTTGGGTATAACGGGTAGGAGTCTGTTGTGGAACCTAAGTTGCCCGATTTCTTAAATTCGGCACCTTGCCCAGAGTTGGACGATGGTCATGTCCTGGTTTGGTCGGGGTCGCTTGACTTGGCACCTCAAGCATTAGAAACGTGTGCCTCTATTTTGTCACCTGACGAATTGGACCGCGCTGCGCGTTTCAAGTTTGAGCAAGATTCAAATCACTTTGTGGCCGCGCGTGGCATGCTGCGTTTTTTTTTGGGTTTCTATACAAGATGCTCACCCAGTGAACTAGAGTTTACGTACGGTGACAAAGGCAAACCAGAACTGATTCACGCTTCGGACACGCTCAAGTTTAATGTGTCACACTCACACGGTATCGGTGCTTGGGCACTGGGTTTGGTACCGTTGCTTGGTGTGGACGTAGAGTGGACTCTGCGAAAAGTGGATCTTGATCGTGTGGGCAAACGGTTTTTTTCAGAGAATGAGTGGGCGAGCTTGGCCAACCTGTCTGCAGCAGAACGCAGGGCGGGTTTTTTTAACTGCTGGACAAGGAAGGAAGCTTTTGTGAAAGCACTGGGTGATGGGCTTTCTTTTTCTTTAAAAGCTTTTGATGTGAGCACGGGTAACGAAGCTGAAATAACGCGTATAGATGGTGACCAAGACCCAGCCAAATGGGCACTGCACGCATTTGAGCCTTGGGCAACTTACGCTGGCGCGTTGGCCGCCGTGGGGCAAGTACAATTCCACCATTTTGTTTTAACTGATGTGTGATTGTTGATTTTGAAACACAATACACGCTGTCTTTGTCATACAATTTAGACGGCACCCCTGAATCTGGCAATTGAACATAATAACACCTTAACTTGTGATTTGAGCTATGAACAGACTAATTGATCAACCGGTAAATGGTCTTGCAAAGCGTATCTCCTCAACGCTTGCACAAGACGAACAGGAATTGATTCGGGTAGAGGCAGACTTGGGCGCAGATGGTCATTTTGGCACCCAATGGATTGTGGTGACGCCCAAGCGTGTTCTTGTCTACCAGGAAGGCGAAGCGGGCGAGGTCATTGATATTCCAATTGAAGATATTGCCATCGCACGCACCGAAGGTCTGATAGGTGGGGCGCGTTTGGAAATTCATCGAAAAGATGCGCCTTCCGTTTTTGTGCCGTTCTCAAAAACACAGGCACAGAAATTCTCTGAGACCACACGTGGTATTGAGCAATTGCGCAAAGGGCAAGACTTTTTTGTGAACGGTGACTTGGACAAAACTCGGTGTAAGGAATGCAACCGCCTGCTGCCAGAGAAGAACGGTATTTGTCCCGCTTGTATTAATCGATTTGCAACGCTTGGACGTATTGCCGCATACCTGAAGCCGTATAAAAGTCGTGCCTTGTGGCTTGCTGGCGCGTCGGTCGTCACGACGGTTTCTGAACTCTTGCCTCCTATTGTGACCAAGCACATCATTGACGATGTGCTTGTGCCAACTGTGGATACAGAAGTTTTGGATGGGGACCGATTGGGGATGCTGGGGATGTTTGTTCTCGTGCTCGTAGGTATCCGCTTGTTGACTTGGGGGGCAGAATGGGTACACGGATGGACAATTACTTGGTTGTCTGCACGGGTCACTGCGGATATTCGAAGTCAACTTTATAAGCGTTTGGAAATGTTGTCTCTCCAATTTTACGACAAACGACAAGTTGGTGCAGTGATGTCACGTGTAACCAGTGACAGTGGCCGATTGCAAGATTTTTTGGTCGATGGTTTGCCGTATATGTTGATCAATGGGTTGATGCTCTTGGGGATTCTTGTTGCCCTGTTTTCGATGAGTTGGCAATTGACCCTGTATGTTTTGATTCCGATTCCTGCCATTATAGCCTGGGGTGTTTTCTTTTGGAGAAGAATGCGTCGCTTTTTTACAAAGTGGATGCAATCTTGGAGTGACACGATGTCTCGGGTAAATGAAGCGCTCACGGGCATTCGCGTTGTGAAAGCTTTTGCTCAAGAAGAACGTGAGATATCGGTATTTAAAACCCGAAACGATAAGCTAACTCGGGTGGGCATTCAAGCAGAAGTCAATCGGGGTGTATTCTTCAAGACGATGACGTTGCTCACTGCTGTTGGTGTGATGATCGTTTGGTATTATGGTGGCCTTGAGGTTATTGACGGTGATCTAACATTGGGTACGTTGATGGCTTTCTATAGTTATATGATGTTGCTCTATGGGCCGTTGGAATGGTTTGGAATGGTGAACTCGTGGATGACCCGTGCTTTTGCTGGTGCGGAACGCATTTTTGAGATCATCGACACACCTCCCGAAGCATACCAAGATCCCGATGCAGTACCCATGCCCAATATCACTGGCCAAGTTAAGTTTGACGATGTGACATTTGGCTACGACAAGAGCAAGCCCGTTTTGCACGAAATTGATTTGGACGTCAAACAGGGGGAGATGATCGGGTTGGTAGGTAAATCGGGCGTTGGAAAAACGACCACAGTGAATCTCATCTGTCGTTTCTACGATGTCGATCGGGGCAGCATCCAAATTGATGGTGAAGATGTGCGCAATATTCGGTTGGAAGACTTGCGCAGTCAGATTGGCATCGTTTTGCAAGAGCCTTTTTTATTCTCGGGTACCATTGCAGATAACATTGGTTATGGAAAACCCGGTGCAACATTTGAACAAATTGTTGCAGCTGCAAATGCGGCGGCTGCCCACGATTTTATTGTGTCCAAACCAGATGGGTATGACACCGTTGTCGGTGAACGGGGTGACTCGCTTTCTGGTGGTGAACGCCAACGGATTTCCATCGCGCGTGCCGTGTTACACGATCCCAAAATCTTGATTCTGGATGAAGCCACATCATCTGTAGATGTTCAAACGGAGAAGCGGATTCAAGAAGCCATTACGCGTTTGGTAAAAGGCAGGACAACATTTGCGATTGCGCACCGGTTGTCAACGCTTAGGAATGCGGATCGGCTGTTGGTGATGGATGCGGGCCGGATTGTTGAGATGGGCACCCATGAAGAATTGTTGGAGAAAATGGGCGCGTTTTACAACTTGGTGCAACTGCAAGAAGAAATCTCCCAGATCATTGCTATTAAAGAGTAGAGATATCAGTTGTGTGGTCAGACGTGCAACATGAAATATGCAGTGACTTTGAATTGTGAAAATTGATTTTTGATTTGATAGGTGAAAAATGAATGCGATAGCAGAGAAACCCTTCCAAGAAATAATGCCAAAAGCGATCTTGGCAAAATTGGGCAATTTAAATGGGGACACCATCCACATTCTGGTGGCAACCGACTTGGATGCCCATCTACGATATGGCGTGCAGTGGGTGGTCGTCACAGATCGGCAGGTTGTTGTCGTTCCTGAACAGGGCGACAATGGGCAGATCATCGTTCCCATAGAAGAAGTCAAATCGGTCAAGGTTGAAGAACGCGTTGGTTCCGGAACATTAGAGATTGAGCGCAAAACCGGTGCGACCGTTTCTGTACCTTATTCTCGGACAATGATGTCCAAATTTGCCGAAGTGGCCGATGCGATCCGTCAGTTGTCTGAAGACGAAGCACTCGAGTTGCCGACACAATTAGAAGAAACCCACTGTCATACGTGTGGCAAAAGGTTGCCCGAAAAGAATGGTGTTTGCGCCGCGTGTTTGAAAAAGTGGGAGACCTTTCGTCGCATTGTAAGTTATATGGCTGCTTATCCAGTGAAGATGGTTGTCACCATTCTTCTCACTCTGGTGAGTGCACTTTTGACCTTGTTGCCCCCCAAGGTGACACAATACGTTATCGATGGTGTTTTGGGCTCCGACTTTGCCTTGGTGGTCATTCCGTTTATCGAAACGACGGATCGTGTCGAACGTTTGGGGCTGCTCATTTCTGCATTGGTTGTTGTTCGGGTGGCTATTTGGGGCATTGAAGTGGCAACCCAGTGGTTGGGCCGTTCGCTTGGTTTGCGGGCCATTGGTGACTTGCGAGAAGATTTGTATCGGGCGTTTCAGTTGCTGCCTGTGCGGTTCTATGATAAGCGGAAAGTAGGTGCTTTGGTATCTCGCATGACCAATGATACGGACAGAATGGAAGGATTGATGGTCTATGATTTCTATTTTATCTTTTCCAATATCATGATGTTTGTGGGTATTTTAGGCTTGTTGTTTTGGACCAGTTGGGAGCTGACACTTTATGTATTGGCACCTATTCCGTTGATCATTTTTGCGGGAACGAAAATCTGGTACCGCATTATGGGGTTTTGGACGCGTTGGTCGGGGAAGTGGTCACGGCTTTACGCTCAGTTGAACGAATCGATACACGGTATTCGAGTGGTCAAAGCGTTTGCACAAGAAGAACGGGAAGGCAAACGATTTGATGAACACAATGAAGCCCTGATGGATGTGAGTGTGGGGGGCGAACGTTTGTGGTTCGCGTTTTTCACCGTGACGAACTTTTTCATGAGTTTTGGTGTGTTCTTTGTTTGGTATATTGGTGGTCGCCAAATTTTGAATGATGAACTCAGCTTGGGTGAGCTCATGGCTTTCTTGAGCTATCTGTGGATGTTGTATCAGCCTCTGCGTTGGTTTGGGGATTTTTACAGTTTTATTTTGCGTGCTTTTGCCAGTGCCCAACGTGTGTTTGAGGTGGTTGATGGTGAACCCGAACCCTTTGATAACCCCAATGCGGTTCGCAAGGAACGCATTGATGGGGACTTGAAATTTGAGAATGTGTATTTTGGGTATGATCCTGGCAAACCTGTTTTAAAGGGCGTTGATTTAGATGTGAAAGCGGGTGAGATGATTGGCTTGGTAGGGAAGTCGGGTACAGGAAAGTCTACTTTGATCAATCTCATCTGCCGCTTTTACGACCCAGATCGAGGCCAAGTACTGGTTGATGGGGTACCGATGAACGATTTGGCCCTCAACGATTTGCGCTCTCAAATCGGAATGGTGCACCAGCAACCGTTTCTGTTTGATGGCACCATTGCAGATAACATCGCCTATGGAAATCCAAGTGCGACATTTGATGATGTGATTCGTGCAGCACTCGCAGCAGAAGCACATGAGTTTATCGTGAAAAAACCAGATGGGTATGATATGCGTGTGGGAGAACGTGGCAATCGGTTGTCGGGTGGTGAAAAGCAACGCATCTCAATCGCACGCGCCATTTTGCACGATCCACGTATCCTCATATTGGACGAAGCCACCTCTTCATTGGACACACCCACTGAAAAGAAAATTCAGGCTGCCATTGCGCGTTTGGTAGAAGGACGAACCACTTTTGCTATTGCACACAGGTTATCTACCCTGCGCAGTGCAGACCGCTTGGTTGTGATCGATGAAGGCAAAGTGGCTGAGGAAGGGTCCCATGAAGAGCTTATGGAAAGACAGGGCATTTTCTATCGATTGGTAAAAACCCAACAAGAAAGCACCGCAGTGGTTGGTGTGGGGGCTATTGAAGGGGATGCGGCAGAAGATTCATAAACCGGGATAGCAATGAGTAGGTTTGGACTTGATCAATACGAGAAGATGACTGATAATTGATTTGGAGTGTGTGATGACGACCGATATTTTGGAAATGGACAAGATGGAAGAGACAAAAAAAGAAACCAAGTGGAAGCCGACACCGATTGAGACGGTGCACCCAGAGCATGTTGATGCCGGTAAAGTTCGTTTGTTTAAAGACCCCGATTGGGTCTTGCGAATGACTATAGAAGGAGATCGGTCTTATCTGCTCGTGAAGGTGGTCCGGGCAGCACCCTTAACACAACCCGATCGTTACTTCTGCATCTTAGATATCAAGGATGAAGCCATTTGTATGCTTGAAGACTTGGACCAGTTGGAAAAAAACAGCCATCCTTTTGTGTTTGAAGAAATGGAACGGCGTTATCTGACGGCCGAGATCGAAAGCATCGAATCTTTGCAGAATGAATACGGTGTGTCGTATTGGAATGTTGAAACCAATCGGGGCACCCGGGAGTTTGTTGCCAAATCTGTTGCAGAACACGCGCAATGGTTGGGAGAACGGCGTCTCATGATTTTTGATGTGGACGGCAACCGATTTGAAGTGACAGACATTGACAAGCTCGATAAGCGCAGCCAAGGATTGTTGGAATCTGTTCTATAAGCGTCACAATCTAAGACAGACACGATTAAAAAAGCACCGGGATCTAGGTTCCGGTGCTTTTTTGGTTGTTCGGTTTTGGAGATGCGTTACCTTTGAAACGTAAGTATAGGGTTTGGCGTCTTATTGCGAAATGTTACCCTGAAGAAGGAGGTTTGATATGCGGAAGAGAGTGGGTCGGTGGTTGGCTTGGATTGGTGGGATTGTGGTTGTATTGGTGGGCGTTGGTGTGCTGTTGTTGGTGATTGCAGCGTTAAAAGACGAAGATGAGATTCCCAATCAAGTGATTTTGACGGTGAATTTTGAAAAACAAGTCGTCGAGTATGTGCCAGATAATCCCATTGCTATGCTGATGAATGAAGATGTGCCTACGTTGAGAAACATTGTGGGTGCCTTGGATAAAGCTGCCACGGACGAGCGCGTGGTTGGTTTGTTGGTCAGAGCGGGTAGCGCTCAGATGGGCTTTGCGCAGATCCAAGAGGTCAGAGATGCTGTTTTGTCGTTTAGACAAAGCGGGAAACCTACAATTGCCTACGCCGAAACGTTTGGTGAGGGAGGAACTGGCAATGGCAGTTATTATTTGGCTTCTGCTTTTGAAACCATTTATCTGCAACCGTCGGGTGATGTGGGCTTAACCGGGTTGCGTGCCGAACACCCCTTTGTAAAGGGCTTGCTCGACACGCTTGATATTGAACCTCGGATGGCCGCCAGGTACGAATATAAGAACGCAATGAATCTCTTTACCGAAGAAGGGTTTACGGAATCTCACCGAGAAGCAACAGAGGTCTTATTGCAATCGATGTACGATCAGATCGTGGGTGACTTGGCAACTGCATTGAAAAAGACACCTGATCACATCAAGCGCATTATTGATCAAGGGCCCATATTGGGTGTTGACGCCGTTGCGTTGGGTCTGGTAAGTGATCTGGCTTATAGAGATGAGGTCTATGACCGTGCACAAGCCAAGTGGGGCACGGACGCAGAGTATTTGTCTTTGTCCAAATACGCCAACAATGCAGGGACCACATTTGATGAAGGCACAGAGGTTGCTCTGATCTATGGCGTGGGACAGGTTACGCGTGGCAAAAGTGATTACAGCCCGGCCTCTGGGTCTGGAAATATGGGGTCTGACACGGTGGCGAAGGCGTTTCGTGATGCGGTCAAAGATGATGGTATTAAAGCGATCGTGTTTCGTATTGACAGCCCTGGGGGGTCCTATGTGGCTTCTGATGCGATTTGGCGAGAAGTAGAAAAAGCCAAGGCAGCTGGCAAACCGGTTATCGCGACAATGGGCAATGTGGCCGCTTCGGGCGGTTATTTTGTGGCGATGAACGCAGACAAGGTGATCGCGCAGCCCGGAACAATTACGGGTTCTATTGGTGTGTTGGCTGGCAAGATGCTTACGGACGCGTTTTGGAAAAAGTTAGGTGTAACTTGGGATTATGCACACGTGGGTGAAAGTGCCTATTTTTGGAGTTCGGGCAAAGATTTTACACCAGAGCAATGGGCACAGTTTAACACCTGGTTGGATCGTGTTTATGTGGACTTTACCCAAAAAGCTGCCGATGGGCGCGGTATGTCACGTGAAGACATTCACGCGGTGGCCAAGGGCCGTGTGTGGACGGGTGTGGATGCGAAAAATCGCGGATTGGTAGATGAATTGGGCGGGTTTCAAATGGCTCTCAATCTGACGCGTGAGGCATTGGACCTTGGGGCAGATGCACCTATTGAATTACGTGTTTTCCCCAAAGAAAAGACCTTGGTGGAATTGGTGCTTGAGAATGGCGTGATTCGAACGCTGAGCAACGCTGATGTTCTGGTGGGTGTTATTAAAGATTTGCGGCCTGTATTTCAGGCTGCACGCGCCGTAGGGCTAACACATCAACCGGGTGTGGTTGAAATGCGGAACCTCCGGATCGAATAGGGATTTGTAATCGCTTGCCTTTGGTGAGGGTGAGCGAGATGTCGCAGAAAGAGACGTGACCCAGGATTACCGGCGCTAGTGTGTGATGGCCGTAGGTGTGTTGGTGTTGTACCTTTGTGAAAAACCCTATTCACTCATATAGCTTGCGCTGAGGAAGCACACCAATATATAAGTTAATGTTTGTGTAAACATATTAGAAAACGGGACATTTAATGTCCCGTTTTTTTATGGCAGGAGTCGTGCATCCACAATTATTTAAGTATTTGTTATTTATCACCTTTTGGGTTTTTCCTGTGAAGTCTTGTGATTTTGCGTGGTTTTTCGAAATGCGCTCTCAATAAATACAAATCTGACCTTTATTCACAAGATAGAACGTACACTCGATCAAGGTGGGCAAGATTAAAATTTGCCTTTGGCATCTCTGATCGATTTTATCACGTTTTTACTTGATTTTCTTGGGATAAACTTGTTTAATTATTGGTCTTTAGTTCGTGAGGAGGTCCCGGTTTTGAGACATGAAGCGTCTTGCCCATCTGTGTGGTTAGCAAAACACAATGATTTGGGTTTCGATTTGCTGCACTTGTCTCGTGCCAATCTCTATCGTCTCCGATTTTGCGGGTGCGGCTTTTGCCCAAAGAATCATCCATTCTATTACTCAATAAAGGAGGTATGTCTCATATGATCCGGGTAGACAATCTGGTAAAATATTATGGCGACTTCCAAGCCCTCAAAGGGATCGATTTACAGATCCAGGATGGTGAGATTGTAGGTTTTCTTGGCGCGAACGGCGCGGGGAAATCAACAACGCTCAAAATCATGACGGGCTTTTTGGCGCCAACGTCTGGTGGTGTCTTTTTGGATGATATGAACATTCAAGAAGATTCCCTAGAAATCAGACGGCAGATCGGGTATTTGCCCGAGCTGAATCCGTTGTACGGTGAAATGAAGGTTTTTGATTATCTGGAGTTCACATCTCAGATCCGTCAAATGGACACGAATTCATTTGTCAAATCATTGAGCAGAGTGGTGGACCAGTGCGGATTGAGCAGTGTGATCCACAAGCCCATCTCGGAGTGCTCAAAAGGATATAA
>JABIFK010000461.1 GCA_018650745.1 Candidatus Latescibacterota bacterium
AAAGACTGCACCATCATGCCAGTCATACTCCAACCTCCGATATCACTGGATTCCAAATACCGCTCTCAGCTGTTTCTTTGGCATATTCAGAAAAGTCCCGTGCTTTTCGACCCAATACTTTTTCTACATCTTGGGTAACAACAGCATTTTTCTCCACCAAAACTTCCTCAAAGAGATACATGATTAACCAAACGTAATCTTCCGGTAAATGAAACTGTCTCAGCATTTCTTCATACGTGTCCATCGTAATGGGCTGATACACAATCTCACGATCCACCACATGTGAAATCTCTTGTGTTACTTGCTCGAATGTTAATTGGCGTGGCCCTGTCAATTCATATGTTTGGCCAACATGCTTGTCATCCAAAAGAGCTTCGACGACCACATCCGCAATATCATCTGTATCTACAAAAGGTATGGGTGCGTCGCCTTTTGGCAGTGCAACATGTCCTGCTAAAATGGGATCTAGTAAGAAGCTTTCACTGAAATTTTGATTGAACCAACTGGCCCGAACAATGGTCCAATCCACACCAGAATGCATCACAATTTTCTCACATCGTTCCGCCTCTGTCTCTCCCTTCCCCGAAAGCAGAACCATCTTTTTAACGCCACTCTTTACCGCTTGAGATGTAAATTTCTCAATCTTTTCCTTGGCTCCGGGAACCGCCAGATCGGGTTGAAATGTAATATAAACCGTGTCCACACCATCTATGGCATCAGCCCATGTATCTGAATCTTCCCAATCAAAAGACGGTGTTGCACTTCTTGAACCAATGCGAAAGGCTTGCCCTCGTTTGTTGAGTCGTTCTGCAATCTTACGACCTGTTTTGCCTGTACCACCGAGTACTAAAATCATCTTGACCTCCGTTAGAGTTATGTTATTCTGCTCTTGTTGACAGGTAAAAATTACGATGTACGCGCCCCGTTCAATAGAACAAAACCGTCAAAATGAAATAAAATTCACATCATATTGAGCCCACATTCAAATGAATCCCTTGACACACAAGCTTAAACTGGTATTTTAAATACCAGTTTAAGGAGGAAACCATGCACTTATCCAAATATTGTGATTATGCCTTGCGTTCACTCATGTATCTCGGGGCACGTTCGGGCAACATCACCGCCGCAGATGAAATCGCAAAAGCTTTTGGTGTTTCAACCAACCACATTGTCAAAAGCCTGCAAGGATTGACCAAAGCTGATCACATTCAATCCATATCGGGCCGTGGTGGCGGTTATGTCTTCAATCGCCCACCATCCAGCGTTCGTGTGGGTGATGTCGTAAAACAGTTAGAACCCAACTTGCACATGGCCGAATGCTTCTCACAAGAAAAAAATACGTGTCCACTCACACCCGGCTGTGGTTTGGAATTGGCCCTATCTCATGCCTGTCAGACATTTATCGACACACTCAATCAATACACCCTTGAAGACCTCATTGCATCACAAACTCAGAAACTGTTATCCTTAGGAGAAAAACCATGATCCTCCTCGAAACAATCACCGAAGATAAAATCAGACAAATGGTCACCCAATTTTATCAAAAAGTACGCAACGACGACCTCTTAGGACCTGTATTTGGTGATCAAATTGCAGACCCAGACTGGCCTCACCACTTAGACCGTATGTGTGACTTTTGGTCGAGCATCTTACTCACAACAGGCCGCTTCCACGGCAACCCTCGGCTCAAACATGCCGCGCTGCCCCATATTGAACCTGAACACTTTGAGCGCTGGCTCGCATTGTTCGAACCCACGCTCCACGAAATTTATGACGCCGACACTGCCAATCAAATTTTCGCCCGAGCACTCAGAATGCGAGAAGTGCTTCAAACTGCCGCTTGTGCATAAGTTGTGACTTACCAGATATCGGAATTCAATACCACATGAGGGCAGAAAAACTCAAAAAATATTACACATATCACGCGCCCATTTATGACCTAACGCGATGGTCATTCTTGCTGGGTCGCAAAAAAAGTATTCACACACTGAGCAAGATTGTACCAAACCAAAAGAACCTAAAAATCCTTGAAATTGGATGTGGCACTGGAAAAAACCTAAAACACCTCGCCACTGAATATCCACAAGCCGAGATTTATGGCATTGATTTATCAGAATCGATGTTGCAAAAAGCACAAAAAAAATGCACGCAACAAATTACACTCATAAATGCACCATACAAAAAATCTACATTTCCAGGCCAAAAGTTCAACCTCATCATTTGCAACTACTCCCTGTCCATGTTTGACAACGTACCAAATGCCCTCTCAGCTATCGAACACCATCTATCTGACGACGGATACTTATTGGTCACAGATTTTCATGCCACACCATTTAAACTGTTTGAAAAGTGGATGGCAATAAATCATGTCGATTGCAATGCATACCTGTATCATCTCTTACTTAAAAATCAAGATCAAAGATGGAAAACCCTTTACGACAAAGTCTTCTCTGCTTATGGTGGTCTTTGGAGTTATTATTTTTTGATTAAACAAAAAGTAAAATATGTTGTGGAGAATGGATGAAAGACCCAGTGGTCATTTTTGATTTTGATGGCACAATTGCCGACACACTTGAATTGCTCTTTGTCATTGGCAATGAGATGGCTACAGAATTCAAGTTTAAAAGTGTGTCGCGCGACCAAATTGAAATCAACCGAACCAAATCGCTTCGCCAGCTCATCCGAGAACTGGAAGTGCCCGTTTTAAAAATTCCTACGATCTTGCTCAAAAGCAAAACAGAGTTGAACAACAGAATTCAAGAAGTGGAAATGATTGAAGGCATCACAGACCTCTTATTCCGATTAAAAGAAGAAAACATACGCTTGGGTTTGGTCAGCACAAACTCAGAGGCAAACATTCACAGCGTTCTTAAGAACCACGGATTAGAGAATGTATTTGATTTCATATCTGTTTGCTCAGGGCTTTTTGGCAAAGCAAGAGTTTTAAGACGCGTCATGAAGACCCATCATTTCAATGCAAAGCAAATGCTCTACGTTGGTGATGAAATAAGAGACATTGAAGCCGCACGACGATCTGGCATCCCCATCGTCTCTGTTACGTGGGGATATAACAGCTCTGAAGTTCTCGAAAAGCATGCGCCCGATTATTTAATTGATCATCCTCGAGAAATTATACAGATACTCGAAAAGCAAAAAAAACAGACTGAGAATAAACCATCAGCCTGAATAGAAATACTGCCTACCATTGTTCTACGTCTTACCCCATCTCCTCACATCACCTCTGCCAAATGCAAGCTCCCATATGTTCCCACACGATCTTGTTTGTGAAGCGGACCGGTCAATTCCGGAAAAAACCGAATCGCCTTCTTCACCATCTCAGGCAAAAAGTCCAATGCCAACCCAGCCGAACGCATCAAAATCTTACTTCCTTTTTGACTGTTCTCTAAAATCAATTGCCATTCTTCTGCAAGATCATCCGAGTCAGCCAACCAATCTTGGTGATCCAGCAAAACAAAATGAGTATACACACCAGGGTTGCTTTTAAGAAAATCGGATACGCTCTGCGTATGCACATGAACCCGTTCCAAATTGGAACGTAACAAACCAAAGTTTTCTGCCTTCAAATAGTTAGGACAACAGCTTCGATTGTAAGAACCCGTAAAGTACACGCGCCAAAAGTAATTATCTACGAACCCAACTTCTCTAGCCACTTGGCGCGTTTTATTTTCAAAGTAGTAGTTTAGACCATCAGGATATTGCTCACGCAACAATTGAATCTGAGATCTCGGCACGCCTAACATCGCCAAAATGGCCGGCTGTTTTAAAATCCACCGAAACGAACGCGTATACAACAAAGGTTCTATGTGTGCATAAATGTCCCTTTGTTCTTCAAGATCCCCTGCATCAATAAGACACATCGCATATGCCTCAAGGTCTTTTTGAGTTTGAAAAAAGAAGCTTTTGAACAACCACGCAAATGCACCCGTTGTGCCATGATAATAGAATGACTTTCGATATCTCTTAGAAGCTGAAAAATATCTGATTTTCAGGTCCCAAAATTTTTGCGCATCCTCAGTCAACTCATCTCGCACAGAATCATAGATGTTGTGGTATGCTTCACAGCATCCATCCCCAAACATCTCAAATAAATTGTCAAAAACCTTCTTCTTAATCAATGCCATTTTGAGCTGTAATAACGCATTTTGGCGAAAATTCACATCCACCGTATCAATACGGGCTGGCGAATCCAACAAATAATCGAGCGTATTACATCCAGCCCCAGTAATCATCAACATGCGACTGTTTTGATTGAGCTGAAGAAGTTGACGATCTATTCGTGGATCTTCCCAACTGGTATTATAGATCAGGTGTGCGTTGTGAATCCGATTAAAAAGTCGATCGCGAAATGAATTTACCATCTATATTTTACCCAATAATGTCACGTCATAAGCGTTATATTTCATAAATACGACATCCATTATCCTACCTCAGATTACCACCAACCCATGTAGAAAGGCGACTCCTATGAGTCGCCTTTTATGAAACCAAAACATCACTTGCCTGCACCTAAAAATTAACGCGCATTACATTTCAGAACCCAAATCCAAAGCCATGATTTCCTTCCGATCTCGCGCATAAAGCGTTGTACCCACCAATGTCGGTGCCGCCCAAGCTCGTGTGGTAAAAATAGAGGCTTGTGCTTGAACTTCAAAGCTTTTTTCCGTTGGACGCACAATAGCAAGCTCACCCGCTTCATCCAACACAATCAAATCCGTGCCCACAGCCAAAACAGTGGCTTTGGAAAAACCGCGTTGACGAATAGCAACCTCACCAGTCTTCACATGAATACCCATTAAAAATGCTGGACCAAAATCACCACTCGAACCATAAACCACATCGCCAATCCGGTATGCTATCGTTTCAACTGCTCCTCTATCTCTACAGACGCAGGCGTAATGGAAAGACCTCCCAATGAAGTACAACGCAACTCGGGTACAATGCTCTCCCCTACTTTATCCATCGTATCAATCACTTGATCCAATGGAATCAAATGATCGTAATCGGCCAGTGCCATATTTGCGCAAGAAAGCGCATTGGCCGCAGCCTGAACATTTCTGCCCAAACAAGGCGCTTCAACACGATTGCCAATGGGGTCACAAATAAGGCCCAGTGAGTTTTGTAGCGCCATTGAGGCAGCCGAAAGAGATTGCCCTAGCGTACCTGCGCCCAAACTGACAATAGCCGCAGCCGCCATCCCCGAACCCGATCCACATTCGGCCTGACACCCGCCAACTTCAGCGGCAAAAGTCGCATTTGTAGCAATAAACACACCGATGATTCCCGCCGCCAACATAGCTTTGACGGCCTCTTCCTCTGGCTGATTCAAGGCCACGCCCAACACAGCGCCCGGCAATGCACCACACGACCCCGCCGTCGGAGCTGCCACAATCACACCCATCGAACTCTTGATCTCCATCATCGCAGTCACAAACAGAATGACCCGATTGAGTACATCA
>JABIFK010000779.1 GCA_018650745.1 Candidatus Latescibacterota bacterium
GTTTACGCCTGCATAAGTGCTTGTACCACCCAAACCATGTCCTGCTTCAATGAGAATGACTTTTGCACCCAAGCGTGCCGCTGCACAGGCAGCACCAAAGCCGCCACTGCCGCCACCGACAACACAGATGTCATAATATGTATTCATGCGTGGTAGTCCTTGCCTAAAATCCACTTTTTCGATATTGTAAGAGCATTCAAGATACTAAATCTACACGTATTTGCAAGGAGTGGTCTATGTCGTTTGATGTGTATGGATTGGGGAATGCGTTGGTTGATATTCAATATCAAGTTGACCCTGATTTTTTACAGGAAATGAGTATTGATAAAGGTGTTATGACACTGATCGAAGAAGACCGGCAAGAAGCATTGATTACCAACTTGGGCGGCAAGGAAATGGCGCGTTCATCGGGTGGTTCTGCGGCCAATACGATGATCAGTGTGGTCAACTGTGGGGGCACGGGATATTATGCCTGCAAGGTAGCCTATGATGCCGATGGTGATTTTTATTTGAATGATTTAGAAGCTTCTGGTGTGAAGTCCAGTACCTCTAATCGAAGTGAAGGCACCACAGGCAAATGTTTGGTGATGATTACCGAAGATGCGGATCGCACGATGAATACCTTTTTGGGCATTACGAGCACATTTGGGCCCGAGCAGATTGAGCAAGATATGATTGCACAGAGCAAGTATATCTACATAGAAGGATATTTGGTGGCTGGTGATTCGGGTTTTGAATCGGCACAAGTGGCTCAAAAAATGGCGCAAGATAGCGGTGTGAAGGTTTCTTTGACATTGAGTGATCCGTTTATCACAAGCACGTTTATGGATCGGATGCAAGCATTGGTCAATGCCGGTGTAGACATGTTGTTCTGTAACGAAGATGAAGCCAAGATGTTTACGAACACAGATACCGTTGAGGCAGCTTGTGCAGCATTAGCAAATCGTGTGGGTGGATTTGCGGTGACGTGTGGTGCCGATGGGGCGCGTGTTAAAGATGGTGGTGATCTGATTCATGCATCTGGTTTTCAAGTGGATGCTGTAGATACAAATGGTGCAGGTGATTCCTTTGCGGGGGCTTACTTAGCTGCTGTGACCAATGGCTATACAGCAGAGCAAGCCGCGAAGTTGGCCACGTATGTATCGTCGAGAGTTGTTTCAAAATATGGCCCACGTTTTGAAGACAAATTGAGTAAGGATGATATTGAGGGCATACTGGGCATGTAGTCCTCTGAATACCGCTCACACCTTCTGTCTTATGCAACGGCCCCATCTTTTAAATTTGACTCCATGGGGCCGTTGCATATCACGAAGACCACGAATCCATTTTTGCTTGCTCATATATCGTTTTGCCTCCGGCGGCCAACTTTTTGAAGCGACCCAAAAAATTGGATAAGGGGATGCGAATAATTTGTGCATCTGAAGGTCGCCCCTGCGGGGAGCTATTGATGAGCTTCAGTGTTTTTTCGAGCGGAGGCTACCGTACCAGCCCGCGTAGTTCCCACCTCCCGCCTCGTGTTCGACACATCCCACACAAAATCCACCACACCAACTGCACTACGGCCCGCACCACCAGCGAATGGTATTCAAGTTTCAGGGATGGATCGTGATTTCTACGCATTTCCTCACCTTGTTTTTCCGTGATACACAAACGGCCCACACAACCAAGAGATCAAATTGGCTTTGCTTTTAGCTCCCCGTCCTTTAGGAAGGGGCTGGGGGGAGGGGATTTTGGTTCCTTGTTTTTTTTATTTCAAATTCGACTTTTTTTATTAAACTGTACAGCAACTCAAAGATATCATTGGTAGTGAGTATTATTGTAAATAGGTTATTAAAAAGGGGTAGGTTTATGGATCGACCAAATGTTATCTATATTCATTCGCATGACACGGGGCGGTATGTGCAACCTTATGGGTTTGCGATTCCGACGCCCAATATTCAGAAGTTGGCTGAAGGCGGGGCGTTGTTTCGACAGGCGTTTTGTGCCAATCCGACATGTTCACCAAGTAGGGCATGTTTGTTGACGGGGCAGTGGGCGCACAGTTGTGATATGACGGGGTTGGTGAATAGAGGATGGTCGTTGCCGGAGCCAGAACATTTGTTGTCGCATGTTTTAAAAGATGCGGGATATGAGACGGCGTTGGCAGGGTTTCAGCATGTTGTGAAGGATGTGGAGACGGGGGGATGGGAGCGGGTGTTGGCGAAGGAGTCGGATGCGGCGACAGAGGATCGGGCGGTGGCGTTTTTGGGAGAAGAACGGGAGAAGCCGTTTTACTTGGATATCGGGTTTAGTGAAACGCATCGGAAAGGGCGTGGATTTGCCGATCAACCGGAAGGGGAACCGAAGACAGATGCACGGTATATCAGGCCAGCGTTGCCATTTTTAGACACGCCAGAGACACGGCA
>JABIFK010000335.1 GCA_018650745.1 Candidatus Latescibacterota bacterium
AATTGTAGTGGGCAATGTTGAAATACCCGACGAAGCAATTTCAACACGCGATTCAAAAGGCAAACCGCTACCTGCAGAAACACGGGTATTGGAAAAAGAACGCTATATTGATGAATTATTTGATCGATCAGAAAATGCACGCACATTTGGACACGCGTGGGAATGGCCGTTCTAAGCAAAACGATTGAATGGGTCAGCCTGATATAAAGCAGATTATCGCTGACGAATCTCTCTGTGTCTCCCTTTAAAAAAGGGAGAATATGGCTTTGTTATGTCATCGGTTGATTTCAAAATATACAATTTATTTTGCTTCACGATTTAAGTGAACGAATAGAATCCCTGACTTAGATCAGGAGATTCTCTATGAAAGGGATACGAATGGATAAACCTTTGAATGGGCAAATTGCCGTGATCGTGGGTGCAAGCAGTGGCATGGGTCGTGCAACGGCGGTATCTTATGCAGAGGCTGGCGCATCTGTGGTGGTGGCCGCACGCAGTGGAGAGAAGTTAGAAGCATTGGCTGCCGAAATCGGTGATCAGGCCGTGGTCTGTCAAACCGACGTTCGGGATGTGGCCCAAGTGGAAAAATTAATTCAAACAACAAAAGAGCGATTTGGACGTATTGATATTTTGGTCTATGCCACAGGCACAAACATTCCAGACCGCAGCTTAGATAATTTAACCCATGACACTTGGCAAATGATGATCGGCACCAATTTAACAGGCGCATTTAATTGCACCAAAGCCGTCTTACCGATTATGAAAGAACAACAAGCCGGGCTGATCATTTATCTTTCTTCGGGCTGTGTACAATCTCCCGACGTATCCGGTGTTTCGTATCAAGCTTCCAAACACGGGCTCACCGGATTGGCACACGGCACGTTTAAAGAAGAACAAGAAAACGGCATTCGCACCACAATCATTTTTCCCGGCCTCTGTGACACACCCCTGGTTTTAAAACGCCCCGTACCCACACCACCCGAAGTCGTCGCCAAAGCATTACAACCCCAAGATGTTGCCGACACGTGTTTGTTTGTTGCGTCATTGCCAAGCCGAACACGCATACCAGAATTGGTCTTATTGCCATCGGGACTTTAAATGAAATTAAAAATGATCATTCTTTTCTTTTTGATATCTGTTCTTTGTATACAAGCCGAGGAGGCAAACGTGAGCAAATTGGTCTATCCAGACGAAAATGGGCGACTAATTTATACACCCGATGAAAAAGGCAACATCATTCCCGACTTTTCACATTGTGGTTATATGGGCGGTGGCGTTGCGTTGCCCAACGTACCCGTTGTGGCAACAATCGATCCATCAGCAGAAGGCGATGATACAGAACGCATACAAACCATCATCGACTACGTATCAAATCAAGACAGAGATGCAAACGGCTTTCGAGGCGCTATTCTGTTCAAAAAAGGCGAATATCGCATTGCCGAAACCATTCGAGTCGAAAGCTCGGGTGTGGTATTGCGCGGTGAAGGCAATGATGAAAACGGCACGCGATTTATTGCAACAGGCAAAGGAAAACGCCCATTGCTCGTATTTACTGGCAAAGGGAGACCCAAAGAAATCGATGGCACACGACAATCCATCACAGACGATTATGTTCCCGTAGGCACACGATCGTTTGACATAGAAAACGCATCTGACTTCGCAGTTGGCGACCCCATCATTGTCTACCGCCCCAGCACGGCAAAATGGATCTCCGACTTGGGTATGGACCGCATTAAAGAAAAAAAGGGCCTGCGCCAATGGGCACCCGGCACCTATGATTTTCACTTTGACCGCACCATCACCCAAATAGACGGCAACCGAATCACCATAGACGCACCCATAGGCAATGCCATTGAACGTGAATATGGTGGGGGATCAATCTACAAATACGAATATCCTGGACGCATTGAGCAAGTGGGCATTGAACACATTCGTGGCATTTCAGAGTTTGACAACAGCATTCCCGATAAAAGACGCGAAGGTGAATTTGCCGACGAAGACCACGGTTGGGATTTTGTCATCATGTCACGCGCAAAAAATGTGTGGGCACGTCACATCACATCCGTCCACTTCGGATATTCTTGCGTCACCGTGGGTGCATTGGCCAAATGGATGACCGTTGAAGACA
>JABIFK010000696.1 GCA_018650745.1 Candidatus Latescibacterota bacterium
CACATGGCTGGCGTTGTGGTTGATGGTTTTTTGATGGATGTAGGCACACCTCAGCGCTATGAGGCTGTGCAGAAATTGTGGCCACATTAAGGATGCGTATTGGGGATGAGAGGTTCGGGGAACGGCACGGGTTGAAAGCCCGCAAGGGTGCTTGGTGGAGGGTATTTGATGTTATTGCAAAGTGAGATTGCAGGGGTAGGGCGTCGGGCGATGGCCACCGTTTTGGATTTGGTGATTTTGTTTATTGGGTTGTCTTTTGTGGCGCGTGGTATGGTGTTGTCACCTGTTGGGATGTGGCTTGTCGATTTTGTTATTGCCATTTGTTATTCGGGGCTTTTGATTGGGATGCGGGGGCAGACATTGGGTATGATGGCGTTGGGGGTGCGGGTTATTCCGGCTGGGGAGGGTGGTTTGGATTATGGACAAACATTTAAAAGAGCAGCATTTAAGTGGTTGCCCATTTTTGGTGTGTTTATCTTGCTTGCTGTTTTTATACCTGATGAATTGCGCAACCGTGGTATGCAACAGAGTATGATTGAGCAAGTAGAAATCAATTCGGATGCTACGATGATTCCGACATCCATCCTATTGTTGGGATCGGTACTGTGGTTGTTTCTGTTGCACAATGCCAGACGTCATCCCGATGGGCAAGCATATCACGATCGTTTGAGTGATACGTGTGTGACAAAAACAATGTAAAATTAAAAAGGGTGGATGGTCGCGCTCTTTGAGAAGAACTTATCTTGTTTTTGGAATAAAGAAGGTCGCACTTTTGCTTACGGTTTCTTCTTTGTTATTGTCTATAATGGTGAGTTGGAGGTTGTAGCGACCCGGCTTCAAGTTGGTTAAGGGCAATTCCAAATAAGTTTCGGTGTCCAAATCGGTGCCTACTTGTTCGAAGCTGAGTTTTACAGACTCGGCTTTTTTTGTGCCCCCCAACTTGCCTAAGAGGGGAACGAGCGCAAAACTCTTGTCGTCGCGTTGTTGTACTTGATATGAGATGTCGTAGCGCGTTTGGCCAAATTCATCACGTGTGAGGTTATAGATTTCGAAGTAGAGATACATCGATTGACCTGGTACCGGTAAAAAGGTGGCCGATGGTTGGGGTTCAATGTAGTAATTGCCTCTTACAAAGGATGGATTAGAGGCTTCTGAGGCTGGGAGAATGCGTGATGCCAATTGGAGATCGCTGATGAGCAGGTGATTTTTTTGTGCATAGTTTGGCAATTGGACCTGGGGTAATATGTAGGCACCCACTTTGTTGGCGTTTTGTCGAGCAGCTTCAACGGCCAATTCATATTCTCCGGGGGGGGCAATGTGATCGACGCGGCTGATGGCGTGAAGCCCTCTGTCTCGGTTGCTATCATTAATGGGAATGGAGAGTGTATTTTTGGTTTTTTGGTAATCTAAAGCGCGCGGGTAGATAAGTGCCGTGCGTCGTTCAACGAGTACGGTCGTGTCTGGGTCGGTGGCCAGTGCGACATTGTCGATGGGCAGTGCAAAGTTGACTTGGAGTTCGGTTTGGCCATCTGGGCCTCGGAACGTGAGCGCGTCGAAGTAGAAGTCGAGGGGGTCCAATGCTTCAATGCTATAATATTCAGGTGTTGTGGCAGCAATGTTTTGAACCAAAGTGGCGGGTGCATATTCGGTGAGGCGTTGGAGCACGCGCATATAAGATTGGTCTTCATTTGCATATTTGTTAAAGTCATCTTCGGTGAGTGCTGGCATGGGTGCGTAATTGTAATTGCCTGACAAAAATTCATCGGTGAAGGCAATTTCAATACCATTGCCTAAATTTTTGTATATCCACACTTCCCAGGGAACGGAGCTGGAACTGCTTGATGCCGTTACGGGTTTGTACTTTGAAAAACCCAGACCATCGCTTGAGGAACTGGAGAAACTGCCCATGCCTTGTGTTTTGACTGGAAAAACTGGGCCTACAAAGCTGGCATCGAGTCCTTCGTTGCCATAGATTTGGTGTGCCATCGTTTCTTGGATGAGTTGAATGTCTAAGGGGACTTTGGCGTTAAGCTCGCTGGATTTGGATCGATAGTCTGGGGCGCCCCAACGGATATAAACTTCACCGCGTTTGTCCCACGGCCACTTTTTACCAAACAGCGTACGTGCGTGCCATACGCGGCGATAATGTTCGGCGCGTCTTAGTGCGCCACCTGATGTTTTGAATTTGTCCTTTTGTAGCCAAAAACGATCAAGAAAGCGTTCGCGTTGTTCTGTGTTGTCTGATAAAGCATGGATGCGATATGCGCCGATCTCACGCTTGGTGCCCACCAGTGAAATATCATCGTAAAGCGGGCGCTCTTCGTCGGAAAGTGTGGCAATGTAATGTTGAAAAGCCGCCAAAGCGCCTTCGTGGTCACGTCGTTCAATAAGGGCTCGGGCAAGTAAGGGCAAGGCACGTTTGTCATTCATGCGAGAGGTG
>JABIFK010000574.1 GCA_018650745.1 Candidatus Latescibacterota bacterium
ACCGGCGACGACGAACAATAGTTATCGCCTTTGCCCACTTCAAAACCAAAACGATTCGTCACGGCCAACTGTGCGAGCCCCAACAAATGGAAAAACCAAATGCTAAATGCCACATCCAAATTGATCAGATAAGCAAAACCAATGAGTGGAAAATAAATGTTTAACCGCATTGCGGGTGCATCACGCAAAACACTGATTTGGTTTTGCAACGCAATTGCCGGAAAAGTAGGTTGAAAATATCCGATGATGTTCCAAAGAATAATGATCAACGGCAGTGCAAAACCTATCCAAAACAATTTGCTTCTCATAAACACGGGCAACTTGCCAGGTTCATCAGCCCCCTCAATCATCGTCAATGGTATTTCGGCCAATGGAAAAACGATGCGTTCATTGTCAATCCACTGTCTGCGCAAAATGGCCACGGTGCAAAAACACACCGTCATCAGTGCCGCAAAAAAACCCACCCACCAAAACAAAGGCGGCACCCATACCGCCCACGGAACAGTTTGGCCCGAAGGCAATCCTTCAAAAAACCAGGTCATCGCGCCAGTTTCGTTAGAAGGTACCAACCACTCCGGCAGATTGGGCTGAATGTATTCGCCCCATCCATTCTCTGTCGTTGCATTGTAATAAGGGGAAGCTATTGTCGAAATCAAATATCCTGTCAAACCAAATGTTGGAATGGTTGAACCAACCAATCCCATCACAAATGCCACCGCCAATTCACCAGGCGTCAATCCAGCATCGGGGCGAATAGATTTGATGATGGGGTTCAACACCAAAACCGCCAAAATGAATGGCAACATCACACCAAATGGCAAATAATCACACGCCATCAATGACGAATGCAAAATGTACTTGGCATAGGGTGCCCCCACGTTCACAAACACAACCATCACCGCACCCAGCACCATCGACCGCACCGTCAAATCTCGCCGATACTCCACCTCAACATCTTGATATTCGTCCGCCATCAATGCCATAATCAAACACCTCACTTGATCCTATTTATTCAATTCTACGTGTCCGCCTTCAGCCTCTTCACTTTTTACTTTTGCCTTTTTTATTTCCCTATCCCACCAACCACAACAGAACACTCTTTCCCATAATTAATTGTATGCCCGACACAAACAAAATCCCATATACAATGCGATTAAACCATACATCCGTAAACCGTTGATTAAAAAAAATGCCCAACTTCACCCCTACAAAACTCAGAGGTGACAAAATAGCAATTGTGACCAGATGCTCCATGCCCAAAATACCCAATCCCAAATAAGGTATGAGTTTGATCTGATTGATGGCCGCAAAAAATATAACCGTCGTGCCAACAAACAAGCTCCGTTCCAACTGTTGCGGCAACAAATAAATAGTAGCAGGAGGGCCACCTGCATGAGCCAAAGTAGATGTAAAGCCAGAAACAGCTCCCATCAACACCCCTTCTGCAGCGTGGGGATGGCGCTTAGCCAACACACCCAGAATCATGGCTCGCGTGGCTTGAAACACCACAAACAACAAACACAACACACCCAGACCAATCTGCAACATCCGTTCGTTTTGCGCAAAATAACCAAAGAAAAGCGCACCTATCGCAATGCCAATGACGGCCCCAGGCAACATCAACTTTATACTGCGCCGATGAAATCCCATCCGATAATGCCACACAGCAAAAACATCACACACAATTAAAAGCGGCAACAAAATAGCCGCCGCATCTGAAACAGAAATCACCAATGCCAAAAGAGGTGTTGCCACAATGCCCACCCCACCACCAAAACCCGCTTTCGCAATGCCCACAAACACCACCGCAATACCAGCAATCATCCAAAAATAAATCGGGTAATCAGGAACCATAAATACTCCTATCAATTTTCAGTCTAAAAAATCTGCGCAAACAGGCACCTAACATATCACTTTTTTAATATTTTAGCCAACCCAAACTGACATGCAAGGAACTGTTTCTGAACCTATGCGTTTCATAACTGATCAGGGCGTATCTCACACAAATGCCATTGACACCCAGAAAACCAAGAAGTATCATAAAAATCTCAAAGAGAATTCCAATGATACTTCTTTACGAATGGCAAAACGATTGATTTGGAGGGATTGAATGAAGAGAATCGTGATTGCGTTTTTTATACTCATCGGCAGTGCAAATATAAGTGATGCCCAACAATCCAATATCGAAGCAGCCGATTTTGATGGCAGTGGCCGAGTCGATTTTCCCGATTTTTTAATTTTTGCAGGAGGGTTTGGTAAATCTACTGGTGATGAAGGCTTTGATGCACGTTTAGATATTTCAGGCAATGGGTCTGTAGATTTTCCCGATTTCTTGGTCTTTGCACAAAGCTTTGGCAAGTCTCCCAATGATCCACAGGAAGTCCTTCTCTACATCGCCGATGTAACAGCAAGCCGCGTCGAGGTCGTTAACAGTACCACAAACCTACTCGACCCAACACGCACACTGATCGCAGATCAGCCCCGTGGCGTTGCGCTTTCAAATAACCGAGTCTATGTAGCTGCCATAGACACCTTTTACGCTTTCGACAAAAACAGTGGCAATAGAGCCTTCACCATACCATTAGACCCGACCTTCTTACCCAGTGGTGGCCTGCAGAATCGCGGAGGGTTTCGCGTGGTGCTCTCTAACGACCAAAACATCGCCTTTCTCACCGAAGAAAGTGCTGGATGGGTCGAAGTGTTTAACCTCACTGCAGAATCCGCAATCGCACAAATCCAGGTAAACGAAACGCCCAGTGGCATCACCATATCGCCAGATGGGTCGCGTGTCTATGTTGCTCATGGCCTTGGTTCACAAGATATCTCAGTCATCGATGGCCAAAACCATACCCTCCTAGAGACCATCCCAGTGGGTGCCGCAGTCAGTCGGTTGGCCATGTCACCCGATGGTAACAAACTTTATCTAAACAACACACAAGCCAACCTTGTGCAAGTGTTGAACATGCAAAGCAAAACCGTCGAAAATAGCATTCAGCTAGGACAGGCCAGTGATTTACTCGTTCAAGTAAACGACATCGGTCTTTCTCCTGATGGCAGCCTTCTCTATGCAGCCACGTGGCGCTTTTTCACAGGTTTTGATGCTACAGGCGCACCTGCCACTATTTCTTGGGGGGGCGTTATTGTCATAGACACGCAAACATTTACCCAAGTCGCCGAAATTCAATCCGGTGAACTGGTAGCCAACATGGGCATCTCACCAGACGGCAAAACTGCCTATGTCGCAGGTGTAGAATCTCTCAATGACCAAGCAACAGGCAACCTACAAGTCTTTATTATTGATCTTGAAAACAATCAATTACTCGGCACCATCCGTGGTCTCAGTTTGCCCGTTGCCTTTACATTTAGCGCCAGCAAGCCTGCAATGCCACAACTGCCACAGATTTCCCTATCATTCTAACCCCAAGGAGACTCGCCATGCCTTTTGTGAATGTAAAAATGCTCGAAGGTCGTAGCCACGATCAAAAAAAACAACTCGTCGCAGCCATTACCAGCGCGCTGGTTGATATTTGTGATGCCAAACCCGATTCGACTATGGTCGTTGTTGAAGATGTTCCTCGCGACCATTGGGCCCGGGGCGGAAAATTCCTATCTGAACAATAAAACAGCCCTACAGAATACAACAAAGGGTTGGCATTGCGCCAACCCTTTGTTGTATTATATCCATTTTTATTGCGCCCCCTACAGTCCCCGAACACAAAAATCTAACAACCTAACCCAATACCTGCATTCACCTTACATAAACTACCCCAAAATAATCTGGAACATTTTATCCCTTGCCCCCGTTCAAAAGACAACAACCGGTTGAGACTTGACAGGACAATATCAGACCCCTATATTGGATTCTCATATAATATGAATTTTAAACATTAACGCCGCCGGGGACACATCCGGTAGTGCCTTCGAAAGGAGTCGCTGCATGAAGCAACTCATCAGTAAAACAATTTGGATAAGCGCTATCCTATTAGGCTTTATGACTGTTATGGCACCAGCACCCATTGAAGCCAAGGTCACCAAAGGACAGGCATCCATCGCAAAACGCTCAGCAAAACTCTATCTCAGGCAACGCCAATACGACAAAGCATTGGAAAATTACCTTGTTGCGGCAGAAGGGCGCCCTGGCGATTTGGAAGTTCACTACAACATTGGCACCATTTATAGCCGCAAAGAGCTCTACGATGACATGAACAAGCATTTTGCCATTATCGAAGAGGCAAAAAAAAATAAGAAATGGTTAAAAAGAATTGATGCCGAACGCAAAACGCTTTGGCGCCAGCACTACAATATTGGCGTACAAGCGCTTAATGCCCAAAAAAGTGAATATGCAATAGAACAGTTTAACACCGCGATCAAAGTGGATGAAAGAGAATCCGATGCTTATGAAGGCATTGGGATTGCATATTTGAACATTGGTAAAACAGAAGAAGGCATTCAGGCTTATCGCAGTGCCATCGAAAAAAATCCCAAAAAATCACAGTCCTATTACAATCTCAGTGTTGCACTCACCAACCAAGGCACTTTAGAAAGTCAAAGAGAAGCCCTCACATTGCTGCAAAAGGGTCACGAACTTGCACCCAAAGATTTGCAAATTTTGCAACAAATGGCCTTGTTATTCAACCGCCAAGGTGACAATGTCGCTGCTGGTGAGGCCG
>JABIFK010000782.1 GCA_018650745.1 Candidatus Latescibacterota bacterium
AGACCAATACTTTCACAATCAATTCGAGGCTGCCGTCTCCCTGGCTCAACGCACGGGAGGCTTTCTGGTGGATGCAGAACAGGAGATTCTGGGATTTACACATTGCGAACTGGGGGGGGATCTGGCTGAATGGTGGAATATGCCCCCTTCGCTTGTCAATGCAATACGTGGCCATCACGCGCCGTTTCTTGATGGTGACAACCAGGAACTGGCTGTTGTGGTGCACGCAGCTGATGTTTTGGTGCACCAGTTCAAGGTTGGTGCAAGCGGCAGTTTCTGCCAGCCTAAAATGCAGGACGAATGCTGGTCGCGTCTTGGTCTTTCTGATGACCAGGTGGCTTACTTTCAGCAAGCTTTAAGCTACCTGGTCTGATGTCGGAGTTTTGAAAATATCTATATGAAGTATACTGAGTTCCTTGATCAGAATGGTGTATAACATTATCAGGTCGTCGCATCTCAAGGGCCATATTCAAAGCCAAGACGCCAAAAGCGTGCCACAAGTAAACTTGCGCGATTTGAAAAAAGCGCTTCGACCGGTAATCGGCAGACAAACTGACGACTTGGTCAACTGTTACAAAGTTTGGCGAGAAGCACCGCTCAAATTTAAACGCTCATTGGCCGTTTATTGTGATGTAGATATTACCTAATGCATTCAGTCTCTTTCCAGGACAGACATACATTCTCTTCAAAGATCGCGAATACCAGGAAATAACTGGGCAGTGCCCGGTAGTGGATGCTGTGCTTGGCAAACACATTCTCACCGCAAACGCGCAACCCTTTCGGGATATTGAATTGGATCTGGCTCCAAAGTTTTTTCACCCAGTCTCTTGAAGGATGTGGACTGCTGGTCGTGGAGCGGGCATGGATATGGTCGTGATACATTGTGGTATTTTCTCCATCCATCTTTTCTGTAACGATGACCTCTTTGCCCTCAAAATGCTGTGTGGTAGAAAGGACTTGATCGTCTCTGCTTTGACCCTGTGACCAGGGCAGGTGCGGAGTTCGAGGGTATTTGATGTGGTTTTCGGCCATGATTGGGATTCCCTCACTTTCTGTTGCCGAACAGAGTTGGAGCTGTATTCTCTTCTATCAACTCTTGGAATTTTTTTAAAGATAGAGTGCTAAAATCACCGTCTCATTACGATTATAACATGTGAGAGCATGGGACGATTCTTTCGCCTATGACTGTGTGCGGATGAATCCAGGCCTTTTTTCTAATATCGTTTTTGCATCCGAAAGGAGCTTGTAATGAGACGTCGTCAATCCCGGGATCATGATCTCTATCGTGATCTATACAACGCCAATTGCTCGAATTTTGAAAACAGATCCATCCAATCGTCATACTCACATTCCAAAAATTATTCTGATACGTTTTATCCTCAGCAATCACAAATCCCTTCTGAGCCTTCCTACCAGCACGTTGAACAACACACATATGATTTGGGCTCACGCGTCGATCAAGAACCACCGCAACTGGCACAATACAACCCAATTGAGCATTTTGAATCCCATAGAAGACCTGATCTTGTGAATCCTTTCGAGGAATACAAAAAAAACGTTGAATTTGCGCGTGAATTCTGGGAAGAACACGCTGGCGAGGCCAACCGCGACGGGTTGATGGCTGCCTGTGAAGAAGACGACCATCAATCTGAAGAAATCTGGCCTCATCGCCAGCAGGATCTACAAACAGATTGCGACATCGATCCATTTGATTTAGATCCACAAGATGATGATGCATTTTCAGGGGATCATTTTTCTGGTTGGTGATAATATACAGGAAAGATACAAGCCTCACCGGCTCTGGCAGAAAGAACCGGTGGGCTGTTTCGATACCATGTGACGATTATGCTGCTGCGGAAAGATTTTCACGTTCGCTTAAAATGAGATTCAAGCATTGTCCAACATCGCCAATCACAGCCAAACAGGCTCTGTATGCATCCATATCCTCTTTTTCAGCATAGCCACGGATATACCGATAGGCGCCACCATCGTTCGCTCTTTTTCCATAGAGATGGGCAAGCACCGCGGCGGTGAGTTCAGCGACCACTTCTTGTTTCCAGTGTTGTCCGCCCTTCAATTTCCCCATGACTTTCTCGTGGGCTGCGTGTGCAAGCTCGTGAAAGAAGGTGGCTTCTTCGTGGGTGCAAAGAATGATCTCTTTGCGCTTTGGTGCGAAGTAGCCATAGGCATCCCCGATGCCTCCTGTCCATCTGACTTGTATGCCCCATTGTGTGGCGACTTCCATGAGTGGTGGCATTCTGGGTGGGTCATATTCTGGGATATCAAGCGGTTCACCTTGGGTATCTTCATAGCGAAAGACGGGTGCGGCGATAAATCCGATGAGTTGCCTGTTCTCCTCATCGGTTTCTTCGTCTGATTTTTGCATTCTGGGACACAAGATGTAAATGGCCTTAGACCCTTTTTTGACACGTCGGCCTACCTCTTTCCATTGCTGAAATCCTCTCGCATCATCTGTACCTGAGAAGATCATCAAGAGTCTGTTGGTCAGTGACCAACGACTGCTTGGCAGATGATGGGGTGGCAACACGGTTATGGCGATGGCTTCTGGCACATTTCCAGTTTCAAATGCACGAAGCAGTTTTTCCAGGACAGACTTGACTTTATCATTCATAGTGTATGACCTCGGTTTATACAGCTGGGATGCTGCGCATCATCAGGGCAGCATCCCAGTTGGGTTGTTTGATATGTGTTCAACGCCTGCGAGAATACGCAGGCAGGTGTTGGATGAATGGACATTGAAGGCAGCGAATCTTTCGGGATGTCGCTTCTTTGAGGAACTTCCCTTCAGCGAAGCTGATTTGGCTATTACGGATGGGACAGCGATAAACACCGCTGACGGTTTCTTCATAGGCCAGTTCGCCGCCGCATTTTGGACATTGCATGGGAGGGCGCGCTCCTTTTCAGATCAGATGGGCCTCTCGCATACTCAGGAATCGTTCTGACGCCACAACGATGTGATCGAGGATCTCGATGCCCATGATATCACCGGCTTGCATCATCCGTCGTGTCAGTTCGATGTCCTCACGGGAAGGTGTGCAATCACCCGAGGGATGGTTGTGTACAAGGATGACGCTTGCTGCTGCGCTTCCGATAGCTGGGGCAAAGACTTCGCGTGGATGGACAAGGGATGCGTTGAGGCTTCCGACAGATACTGTTTCTTTGTGGATGACCTGGTTGCGCGCATTGAGAAACAGCGCGATGAAGTATTCTTTTTTTGCATCTTTGATATCGGTTACAAGAGCCAACGTGTCGGAGGGTTCCGTGATGCTTGGCAGAATGCCCATTCCCTGATTAAGCCCTCGTTTGGCCAGTTCAAAAGCAGCTGAAAGCGTGTCTGCCTTCCCGGCAGAAATGCCATTGAGGGCAATTAATTCTGCGCGTTGCATACAAAGCAGTGCTGATAAGGGGTGGGTGCTCAAAACACCGTGCGCCCTTTCAAGCGCTTCTGCAAGATTATACTTGGTGCGCAGAATGATGGCCAGAAGCTCATCATCTCGGAGGGCTTCGACGCTGAGTGTTTTTATCTTGTAGAGGGGGTTATCGACATCTGCGACAGTGGGTGTTCTTGCCATGGGATGTCTCTCCTTATGTAAAGAGGTGGAGCGTGTGCTCCACCTCGTCTGGTTATCAGGCCGCAGATGGTCTGTCTGGGCCATAGTTTGCCACGAAATCTTCGTCCAGTGTGAAATGACATTTTGTGCATTCGAAGAAGTTGACTTCTTCACCGAAGCACGATCTGAAGGTGCGGTGGTACATCATTCCGGGGCAGTGCCAGCAGCAGATGCCCTGCGTGATATCAATTTTTTTGATCATATTGAGAATCCTTTCTTGACCTGTGGTGAGGTCTGCGATATATTTGTGATAAGCCATCCGCCAAGCCAATGTGTGGATGTGATTTACCCCTGTGAGGTGTTCGAGACCCCACAGGGGGTTTTTTGTTGTCAGGCTGCATTTTGCAAAGCGCACGGATCAAGTCCGTTGAGGTATTCTGTGATTTCCTTCCAAATAGCATCTGACGTGGAAATCGCACGGGATGCGTGCTCAACACTGATAAGCTCCTTTCTTTCTGATTTCTTTGAGTTGAAGGTGTTGTTGTAGATGATTTCGTAGTAGGTGCCCTCCTTGTCGCGGTAGGTTGCGGATATCCACTCGGTGTAGCAATAGACCTCTCTGATGGTGAATCTTGCCAATGGTTCCTCCTTCCTATTCAGTCTCGGATTCATAATTTCCAGTGGATGTCAAGAATTCGTAGGCTTTCTGAAGGACTAAGATCGCTTTTGGGATGTCATTGACCTTCAGCGTACTGGTGGTCTGCCAGTTGCCGTCTTTGTCTTGATATCTGCGCTGAAAGCAGATATTTCGAACGGTGAACTTCTCGTCTCCGCGTTCATAGGTGTTCTCAAACACCGAAGCAGAGCAAGGGCCGTGACGGAAGGTGATCTCGGGTTGGGACATGTTTTGCCTCCTGTAAAGAATTGAAATGAATGAAACGATCACAAAAAACCATAAACACACAATGCTTGTAAGGGCGCCAGATGATCGTGTTACAGAAACAAAAAAGCCCCAGAATCGAATTCCGGGGCTTGAGGGGGTAGCAAGAGTGTGTTATTCAAAATCTATGAGATCTGCCTGGTCTTTGAAATGCATGGCAATGCTGTGATCGTAGTTGTCTGCGGTTGTTCTGGGAGAAGCATGGCCGAGTAGTTTCTGGACAATATCCAATGGCACGCCTTTTTTGCGCAAATGCGTTGCATAGGTATGCCTGAGTGAATGCAGGCTGTATTGTGGGGATAACTGAGTGTCTATCACCAGCTTTTTGAATCGCCGGGTGACATAAGATTCATGCCAGGCCTTTTCTTTAAACTTTGCACCCCGGCTGCCGCTGTTGCTTTGAAATATATAACCTTGCGCTTGCAGGGTGATGTTTTGCAATACTTTTTCCAGTGTCTGGTTGATTGGTATGATGAGATAACGACCCGTTTTGCCCTGGTGGATTTTCAAAGCCTTTTTGTCCATATCAATGTCTTCCCAGCGTAAGTGCAAAATTTCATTTCTTCGGCATCCCGTGTACAGCATAAACCGTAGATACAGTGCAAACTGATGCTCTTCTGTTTTATCAATAGCTGCCATAAGCTTTTTGACTTCATCAAGGGTCATATCCTTTTGTCCGGGCTTTTTCTTTACGGGCTTGGAAACTTCAACTTGTGCAAATGCATTGGTTTTGATCAGACGCCATTTGATCGCACGGTTGAAAGCCGCACGCAGTTGTCGATGGTATATCGAAAGGGTGTTTCTCGATTTGTTTTCACCCATCATTGCACGCTTCCATTTTATCACATCTTCTTCCTTTATTTGTCCAATCTTTCGATCACCGATAATACGGATAAACGCATCAAAGGCCAATCCGGCAAGTTCGATGGATCCTTCAGATAACTCCAAATCATACCGACAACGTTCAGCATAATGATCTTTGTATTCTGAGAGGAGCGGTGAGGCGTTGACCGTTTTTTTGCCTGCGACAACATCTGCGTTGATGCCTCCTATCTTTTCGATGACACCCAGACGAACCTGTGCTGTGAGATCTTCAACTTTTTTGAGCCAGAGCGTGGCGACTTTTTTGTCTTTTGTGCCGGTGTTCAATCGGTATCGCGTGCCATCAATATCGCGATAATCTAAGAACCATGTCCCTCCCTTTTTCTTTTGTCTTAAGCTTGCCATTGTCGTTCCTCGTTAAATGAAGAGCATCAACTGGTATCGCTGGTAGATTTGGTCACCATCTAAATCGGCAGCAACTGGTTCGAATCCGGTATCGCCCACCATATAAAAAAAGAGGTTACGACAATTACGTCGTAACCTCTTTTTTTGTTATTGGCCAAAAATTGAAACGCCGATTTGTGCAAGTGCCCTTACCCCTTAAAACGGATCATTGCAAATGAGCGCCTATCAACCTATTATTAGGCGAAAGCCGTTTGATATTGAAAAACTTTATTCAATGAGGTGCCAAAAATGATGGAGCATGTTGTGGTATCAGTAAAGGAGGGGCGGTATCACGGGTGGCCGGCCAACAATGGGATATGGTCTTGGGGCAATGAAATCCTGGTCGGCTTCACACAGGGCGACTATGTCCAGCAGAAAGGACACAGCATTGATGGCGTCCAAGAGAACCATCTGGCGAAGAGCTTGGATGGTGGACAGACGTGGCGTGCTTATCGTCCGGAGAGTTACTTCAGGGACGAAAACCCGAAATACCGTGGTGGACACAAGCAACCTCTAACGACCGCGTTGAATTTCCTCGATCCTAACCTTGTGGTGAAGGTGTTTTCGCAGGGTTACCACGGCACCGAAGATCCCGAGGGCGGATTCTTCGCCAGTCGAGATCGTGGAGATACCTGGGATGGCCCCTATACCTTTACCGGGCTTTACGAGGGAGACGGTCTGAAAGGTAGGATACTCTCGGCTAGGACGGCCTATCTGCCTCAAGACGAGAATACCTGTCTGTTTTTTATTTCGTCCAAACCGCCTGTAGATAATGAAATGGGTAACAGGGTAGGCTGCATGCAAACACGTGATGGTGGTCGCTCATTTGAATTTGTCTCTTGGGTGACACCAGAAGACAGCGGGGCTGTTGCGATCATGCCACAAGCGATTGCCCTCTCACAAGATGAATTTGTGCTTGCCTATCGCAAGATTTATAAGAACAAAGACGGCGACGATGCGATTGAAATTTATCGGTCTGAAGATCGGTGTCGGTCGTGGCTGTTTTCGAGTACGGTGTCAATCACAAAACCGCACTCAAACCCTCCGGCTTTGGTGAAACTGAGTGATGGGCGACTTTGCTGTGCTTATGGCGACCGCAATGATCGCAAGATCAAAGCACATATCAGTGAAGATAGCGGTCAAACGTGGGGACCAGAGATCGTAATTCGCGACGATTACTACCCGTGTCATGACAACGATCAGGACCTTGGATATGTGAGTATGGTGGCGCGGCCTGATGGTCGATTGGTGGCGGTCTATTATTGGGCAACTGAGGAACACCCTGAGCAGTATATTGCAGCGACGATATGGGACGCTTGATAGGCATACACTTTAATATCATCACTCACCACATATTTTAGAAAAGGCTCACAAGGTATTCTTGTGAGCCTTTTTGGTATTGAAGTAAATATTGTTCTTCGTTGCGACCATCTTTTTATTAAAACCAAAGATGGTGCCTAATGGTTGTTTGACAGTCTAATAGAGTCGTGCTATTTTACCAAAAACTTGGGATGATATGTTTCATCTCTCGCACATACTGGCAGGGTCATATGATTAAAGAGGTTTTGGCTGCTGAAAGTAGAAACGGTCAGGGATTTGAATATGAATGATCTATTTTCTTACGGTGTTA
>JABIFK010000783.1 GCA_018650745.1 Candidatus Latescibacterota bacterium
AACAATCATCCCCATGTATTTCACCGACGATCGTTACACCAATGACTGTCATTATCGCGGTGGCGCCATGCGATGTTATTATGACATTGGCGCATACGGCGCATCTATGATTGGTATGAATGCCATGCCGCCCTATCCCGAATATGTTGATGACAACTGGGCAGACCTCTGGACAACCCACTTAGAAGGCAACGAACCCTATCTCTTGCAATGGTTATCGCATCAAACCGATGGGAAATACTGGCGGCCCGGAAGCATTCGAGACCGCTACGACAGCATTCAATGCCCAGTCTTCATGATTGGCGGATGGCAAGACGGATATGCGACGTGCAACCTACGCACTTTTGAACATCTCAAAGTACCCAAAAAAGTGCTCATTGGACCATGGAATCACTCACGCCCCGACGTAGCCATTCCGGGCCCACGCATCGTCTATCTCAACGAAGTCATGCGTTGGTGTGAACACTGGCTCAAAAATGAAGACAACGGTGTAATGGGAGAATCACCCATCACACTGTACATGCAAACCTACGATAATCCCACCCCCAATCGCACACATACATCGGGTTATTGGCGCATCGAAAATCAATTTCCGGTACACGATCACACAGAACGCCGCTTATACCTCTATGCCAATGGCAATCTGAACGCGCATGAGCCCGATTATAATCAAGGCAAAGACACCTACGTCTATCACCCAACGGTTGGCCTATCTGGCGGCCTCTGGTCTGCCGGCGTCCCATTTGGCCTGCCCACCGACCAACGCCCCGATGAAATCCATGCATTAACTTACACCACAGAAACGTTAGACGTCCCTTTAGAAATCATTGGCCAACCCAAAATGGACCTCCATGTCAGCAGCAACGCCCAAGTCATGGCCTACGTGGTTAAACTTTGTGACGTCGCGCCCGATGGCACCAGTGCACTGGTTTGCTCGGGCGTGTTAAACGGTACCCGCAGAGAATCACTCACAGATCCCAAACCCATGACACCCAATGAAATCTACAAACTTACCATCGCACTCGATGCCACAGCCTACCGTTTTAAACTGGGGCACCGCATTCGCATTTCCATTTCCAGTGCAGATTTTCCAAACCTATGGCCAACACCTTATGCAGGCACAAATACCGTCTTGCGAGGACTCGACTATCCCTCTCGCCTCACCTTGCCCATCGCCCCAACCAAAGACCTCAAAAACGAAGTGGTATTCGAACCCGCCCAAGCAAACGTGAAACCATATCATCTATCGATCAACGAACCTGCTTGGGAAATCACACAAGATGTCATTCAAAACCGCACAGGTATCAAATTACATACCCGAAACACCACGCAAAGCAGCAGCACAACCGAAATCACCAATGACCGTCAACTCACACTCTCAGCCAACAACACAGACCCATCTGACGTATCGGGCACAGGTCATCATTATCGAAAAGTCACACGCACAAGCGGCAAAACAGAAATCGATTCATCCTACACCATACAAAGCACCACCACTGCCTTTCACACCACCATAGACTTGAACATCACCATCAATGGTTTGCTACATTTTCAAAAACAATGGACAAACACATTTCCACGTGAATTGTTGTAAAAAATGAATAGACGAATAGACGAATAGACGAAACCCTGCCAAACCGCCCAATTACAGTGCAAGCTTCGATTCATTGATTCGCTGATTCGTCGATTCGCTTACCTTTCGAAAGGATTTTCTCATGCCAACTATCAAATGGGGCATCATCGGATGTGGCGATGTGTGTGAAGTCAAAAGCGGTCCCGGTTTTTATAAAGCTGAAAACTCGGCCCTCACCATTGTCATGCGGCGTGACGGTGAAAAAGCAGCTGATTTTGCCAAACGCCACAACGTCTCAGAATCCACTGACAATGCCGATGAGGTTATTAACCATCCCAATGTCGATGCGGTTTACATTGCAACACCACCGTCATCACATTGTGAATATGCCCTCAAAGTGGCCGAAGCCGGTAAACCATGTTATGTCGAAAAACCTATGGCATTGAATTATAGGGAATGCCAGCAAATGGTCGATGCATTCAAAGCCAAAAATGTGCCCCTCTATGTTGCATACTACCGTCGTGGGTTGCCACGTTTTCTTAAAGTACGCGAACTTCTTCAAGAAGGCGCCATAGGCCAACCCACATCGGTCCACATCGTCCACTACGGCAAATTGGCCACAGGCGAAAAAGCCAAAAATTGGCGCTATGATCCCACCGTTGCAGGTGCAGGTACATTTCTCGATTTGGCCTCGCACGGCTTGGACATTCTCGACTTCCTCATCAGCCCAATAAAACGCGCCAGTGGTTTTGCGCTTAACACAGGCAAGGCTTACGATGCCGAAGATGCAACAACAGGTGCATTTGAATTTGAATCAGGTGTTGTTGGCACAGGTGTTTGGAATTTCAATGCCAATTATGGCGCTGAATATATTGTCATCAGCGGCACCCAAGGCGAAATCAAAACACCTGTTTTTGGAGATACCGATATCATTCTCAAACGCAACGGGCAAGAAGAAACCATTTCAGCACCCAATCCACCCCATGTACACCAACCGCTTATACAAAGCATTGTCAATGAACTCAATGGCCAAGGCCAATGTGCATCAACAGGAGAAAGTGGGGCACGCGCATCTTGGGCCATGGACCAATGCCTGCTCACCTACTACGGTGAAAGATAGAAACACCCTATGCAAAAAGCGATTTCCCAATGGTTCAACAACACCTTACGTGCACACCTGTGTTTTTTTGCGGTGGGCTTGCCACCTTTCTCAAAGGCCTCAAAAGTCCAAAGTATTTCATCATCAGTGCCATTCTATTTGCAATCTCACTTCACACTTATAACGCGGCCGTGTCTTCGTTCCACTTTTTGTCGCCGGTTTGTCTTGGATTTACCGCAAGCCGCTTTGGCAACATCGCCAATACACTTTCCCAAGGAAACACACCATGATCATTGAGTGGAATGCACACATGTTTAGCTCTGATACCACCCGCTACCCCTTTCACCCAAACGCCGCGTACACACCCAATGCGTCACATTGGGAAGCTGATCCGCTTGCAGCGTATTTACAACGCCTCCAAGAAGAACATATTGACCGTGCCATTCTTGTACATCCCGAACCTTATGGCGATGATCACAGCCTTGTTCTCGACTGCCTTCAACGCGAACCCAACCTGTTCAGAGGCACCAGTCTGTTTTACCCAAAAGATCCCGACGCCCCTCAAAAGCTTGTTGACCTTGTGGCACAAGAACCCAAAATCATTGCCACACGCTTCCATGCGCACCGTGGCAAAGAACAATATCTCGATAGTTTTACTGATCGCAACGTACACGCCTTATGGGAAAAAGCCATTGAACTCGGTCTTATTGTCGAACTTCACATTGGCCCAGATTATGGTGCCCAAGTACGCGACATTCTCAAAGATTTTCCCCAAACAGTCACGCTCATCGATCATTTGGCCGAACCCCACAAAGGCGATGCCGTCGAATTCGCAAACATCCTTGACTTGGCCCAATTTGAAAACGTCTATATGAAACTCTCAGGCCTCAATCACTTTGCCAAAGATGAACCCCACTACGAAAGTGCCAAACCTTTTACAAAAATTGTGGCCGAAACATTTGGCCCCGATCGTCTTGTATGGAGCAGTGGTTCACCCAAAAATGTGGATGTTCATCTCCCACAGTGGAGCGAAGCAGACCGCGCAAAAGTAAAAGGCGAGAACCTAAAACAACTTCTTTGGCCAAACGGCTGATAACAACATACAAATATATAAAATACGTTCTCTCTGACACCCAGTTCCAATCAGACTTCATGAAAAATGACACAAATTAATGTGCCAAAGAAGTTACCCATATGCTCACCCAACAAGTATCTCAATAAAAACGTGACAAACGCATCAACTTGAGATACACTATCGTTTCAGATATTTTATTCAAACCCTTGCACGTTCACACATTCTGAATAATCATTTCATATGATCAATACCAACAAACAAATTCAAATTGGCCAACACACATATCCTGCTTTTCAAATCGCATTCATATGCCTTATCGCCTTACAGAGCATACTCATTCTCTTCACCTTTCGCGACTACGGCATCACCTCCGATGAAACCCACCATATCAAATATGGTGAGCAAATTGTGCGATGGTATACAAGCGGGTTCAAAGACCAAGCCCTTTTCCAAACAGAAAATACTTGGCTCTATGGTGGTTTCTTTGATACCACGGCCTATCTCATCAGCCAAGTATTGCCCCTGGACCGTTACGACGCCAACCACTTCAGTAACGCTATTTTTGGCCTCTTAGGTGTCATAGCCGCCTATCGCATTGGAACCGCACTTGGCGGTCCATTCACGGGGTTCTTAGCAGCCTTAGCACTCTTTCTCACACCCCGATATTATGGCCATGCATTCAACAACCCCAAAGATATTCCGTTTGCCGTCTGTTATCTCTGGAGCGTCTATTACATCATTCAATGTTACAAAGCCTCTCCCAATATCTCTTATCGTTACATCATAGGTTTGGGTTTGTCCATTGGGTTTGCATTAGGCATTCGCATTGGTGGCCTCTTGCTCATCGTCTATTTGAGCATTGCCTTTGCTATACAACTCTACCTACATCGACACACGTTTGTATCCACTCTAAAAACCCTTCTACTCAAATTTGGCCTGATCTTACTCATCGCCTACCTCACCATGCTCATCTGTTGGCCCTACGCGCTACAAAACCCCATTTCTGGGCCTATCATCGCACTCAAAAAATTCTCCCAGTTTGTTCAACCCCACACCAGTTTTTTTGCAGGCCGATACGTTCTCAACACCGAATTACCTCGCGATTATGCACCTACGTGGCTGCTAATCACCCTGCCTGAGTTTGCACTCTTCGGCATACTCGCTGGGTTATATGTCCTCCTCATTAAAAAACGCTTTGATCATCTCTTACTCCTATTTACTGGCGCATTCCCCATACTCTATGCCGTAATCATGAACACCCCACTCTATGATGGCCTCCGCCATCTCCTCTTTGCCATACCCCCTCTCACTGTATTTGGCGTGGTGGGTATAAGCAACATCATTCAAAACCCAAAATCACAATACATGGGTGCCACCATCACCCTTCTCCTTTTTATGGGCACAACCATTGAAATGATACGTCTACACCCCAACCAATATATTTATTTTAACACGCTCATCGCAGGTGGTCCCAAAAATGCCTCGGCACGCTACGAAACCGACTACTGGGAAAACACGTTTAAACAAGGCATTCGCTGGGCAGAAAAAAACTTGCCCACCCCACCCAATAAAAAAATCCAGATCGGTGGGTTCAGTGAAAACATTCGGTATATGCTTGACAATACGCGCTCCGTCCCAACATCCTACCCCGAAAAATCAGATGTCTACTTGGGCACCACACGTTATGATCGCCACAAAAAAGTACCCGGAGAAATTCTCCACATCATCACATCGGCAAACACGCCCTTGCTCTACCTCATTCGCCCAGACACATCTTATCAACACAACCCCTTTTTCACAGACTCGCCATTTTACCAATTTCGTTTGGGGGAAATCTTAGAAGCAGAAAACAAACCCAACGACGCACTCACAGCCTACCAAAAATCCTTAGAAAAAGGATTGCAACAAGCCACAGCTGAACCTTTTTTTTTGATGCGCATCTACATCCGCATAGGTAACCAATATGAAACACTAAAACAATATAACAAAGCTCTCAATACCTATTTTCAAGCATTAGAATATGCGCCAAATAACGGCGCGTTACACAACAACATTGGTATTGTGTTTGCCCGTTTAAACGATCATGATGAAGCCATTCGGTGGCTTCAAAAATCTATACAACTCAACCCCCGATATATTACAGGCTTTGTTAATCTGGCCAGCGCTGCATATCACAATGGCAATTTCGATATTGCACGTGAAGCATATCGCGGTGCCTTAAATTTAAAAGAAGATTCCGACATTCGACATTCCTTGGGAAAATTAGAAGCAGAACAAGGCAATTTCCAGGCTGCAATCACTGAGTTTCGACGCATTCTGAAAACACACCCCAACCCTGCGCAGACATTACACGACTTGGCCATTGCCCTCGTAGAAGCAAAAGACTTAGAATCGGCTAAAGACGCCATACTCCGCGCCATCAAACACGCACCCGATGACTATAAGAATCACTTCACGCTGGGTTCCATTGCCATGTATCAAAGTGAATATATGGAAGCTTTAGGGGCCTATCAAAAAGCGCTTGAACGCAACCCCAAAAACCCCGATGTTCATGTAGGGTTGGGATTGGCCTTTGTGCATTTGGGTGACATTGAAAATCTGTCTCACCAAATCATTCTCTTTCAAGTGCATCACAATTCCGTGGCCAAGCGATTCCTTGAAGTACCTGAAAATGAGTGTGTCTTCCCAACCTTGGAATTCTAACTTTTCGTCCCCGATTACGATCAATTCAACCGGGTTGTGATTGTCCT
>JABIFK010000399.1 GCA_018650745.1 Candidatus Latescibacterota bacterium
CCAAGCGGCAGTTCCTGAAGGGTCTACTGCATTGAAAGCACCAGCTCTGCGTTTGGACCAGCGTGCGGTTGTGATGACTGTTGCGGTTGGCAAAGAGGTGGGGGATTGGTCAGCATTGAAGAAGACGGCTGAAGATGCGTTTAAGTTGCGAACTGGATTTCAACTCATATTAGAACGGCCCGATGAAAAGTTACCTGATGCACCTGCACAAAAAAGCAAAGGGTCTTGGGAGATCAATAAAGCCTATCAAGAGATCCGGAAAGCCTTTCAGCAAGAGAAACATATGCCCACAAAAATTGGGCTTAAGGGTGGCGCATTTATTGAATTGGCGTTTATTTCACCTCAGGTGGGGGCGCGGTATCAAGATTTGATGGATGCCGTGGGCGAGCGAATAGGTTGGGCTGTGAAAGTGCGCCCCTCGTCAAATCAGGAAATGATTTCGCAAAAAGCACGTGAATTGACGCCCGATGAATGGGCGTTGCGCGGTGCGCCCAAAATTTATCCAGATCGTATTGTGGTACCTGTGATTGAGAGGCCCAGCGAAGAAGATCGCGAAAAATGGGCTGCGGAATTTTTAGAGTTGACCGGTTTTGTGATTGATTGGGAAGGGCAGAAGGGGACAACGTAAAGGGCTGTTGATTGCTCTATTACTTAGAGACTGCGTTGAAAGAAATCGGCAGATTGGAACGTTTAATAATAAGGCGCTGTGAAGGTTTCGATTTATAGAAGGAATACCTTTAAGGTATTGAGATACATTAGATGCTTCTGTATTTGGTGTGTTGGGACGGGATGTGTTTCGTGTATTTTATTCATTTTTTTGTGGTATTTTTCGTGATCCATTTGGGAGGATAATATGATAGAGTCTCCAAGTCCATTTGCACAACCTACACCGGGGTTGCGCATCAAAGAGGGTGCCCCTGTAATTGAGCGCCCGAGTAAAGAAGCCGTAGAGGCTTTTCCTGTTGAGGCCAAGCAGTTGCTCGATCGGAATCATTCGGAGCAGCAAGCGCACGCAGACGCGTATTCGGTTGATTGGGCAAAGGGGCGGCATTTTGTGATTGTGGGCGCAACGGGTTTGGGTATTGGCTGTTCGGTTGCAAGTGCGGTGATGGATTTGGTTGCCGAAAGTGGCAGTGTGACAGTTATTGCGCGCGATCTGTCGAAGTCGTTGGGGTATGCAACGGGTGCCGAAATGGAAGCACGTGCCAAAGATCTTGGTGATCGATTTCACTGGATTAATGATGGCTATGCTGTAGAGGGCAAAGCGTTGGATATTATTGTGGATGCATTGAAGTCCAAAGGTGCACAAGATGTGATTTATATCAACGCTGTTGCGGCGGCAAGTTCGGGGTTGTTGCCCGATCATCCACCGGTGTATGTCAAAGATGTGGATGACGAAGGGTTGTTTCAATGGCAACTGACCCCTTTAAATGAACGTGCGATTGAAGCGACGCGTTTGTTTATGGGGGAGATGGCCGTGCAGTTTACCGACGTGCTGGCCGAATCGGGCATTTCTGTAGCCATTACGGCTTTTTGTGATTGGCGCGGCAGTTTGGATAAGAACAGTCGAGATCCCAAGTCAGTTGATTATGGGCGCAATGGGGCCTATTCAACGAGTTTGTATTTGCCGAAGGATTCGATTCAAGCAGCCACTTCTGCGGCTTATGGAACGGATAAAAAATTGCTCGATGTGTTTTTTCCTATTATGCGAACACGCGCGTTGCCTTTCATTCCGGGTGGATCAACCATGTCTTATGTGTATGACAAGGTGATGCAGAAGGCCGGTATTCGACGTGTGAATGTGCCCGAGTTGGGGCTGGGTATGTTGGCTGAGATTGGCAAGGCATTGGCGACAGATGATTTTAATCCGTTCCCGCGTTTGGATGCGCATGAGATGCCGTTGGACTTGCACTTTTATGAAGCGGTGAAACAGTTGAATGAAGATCCCGAAAGTTCTTTTTATTATAAAAAATGGTTTGATAGATAAAAGAAAAAAGAGAGACGATTAATAGGGAAAGGAGGCGCATATCACTTGTCTGCCTTCTTTTCTTTTTTGCTCTCTTTTCTTTTTTTGGAGATTTTATGCCCTACGAAATGCCACCAAAGGCGCTTGCCGATGTGATTGATGCGCCGTTGACTCCGGGGATCAGTTTAGATCCTTCACATACGTATCTGTTGCTGATGCATCGTCCGGGGTATCCCCCCATTGAAGATGTGGCACGGCCCGAGTTGCGTTTGGCGGGTTTGCGTATTGATCCAAAAAATAACGGGCAAAGCCGTGTGAGCCATTATGATGGCTTGACGTTAAAGCGTGTGGATAATGGGCACGAAGAGGATGTGAAAGGTTTGCCTGATGGCGCACGTATTGGGCAAGGGCATTGGTCTCCCGATGGATCTCATTTTGCATTTTCTGTAACAGGAGCCACCGGTATTGCTTTATGGATTTGTGAGGTGGCAACGGGTGTGGCACGCCCCATTGATGGTATTGCATTGAACTGTATTTGGGGCACGCCTTTGGTGTGGTTGCCGGATAGTTCTGGTTTGATGGTGCGAACGATTAGTGATGACCGCGGTGCATTGCCCGAAGTATCAACGATACCCGATGGGCCAGTGATTCAGGAGAATATTGCGCAAACGGCCCCATCGCGTACGTATCAAGATTTGTTAAAGAACGCACACGATGAAGCCACATTTGAATATTACTGTATGACACAGGTCGTGTGTGCGGGGTTGGATGGCACGATTGAAAAACTTGGCATGCCTGATCTGATTTGTCGTTCTGAACCGTCACCCGATGGCCAGTTTTTATTGGTAGAGACAATGCATCGTCCATTTTCTTATTTGGTGCCTTCCTATCGTTTTCCGGTGCGTGTTGAAATTTGGGATCGCAGTGGTAACGTCGTTCATGAATTGTTTGATTTGCCTTTGGCCGAGTCGGTGCCCATTGCCTTTGATGCGGTGCCCGATGGACCGCGTGGTTTTGGTTGGCGTGCGGATGTACTGGCTACAGTGACGTGGGTGACCGCGCAAGATGGCGGTGATCCGTCTGTTGATGTGGAGGTGCGTGATAAGATGTTTGCTTTATGCGCGCCATTTGATGCAGAACCCGTGGAAGTGATGGCGCTGTCGATGCGTTATGTGGGGCGCAGTTGGGGCAGTGGCAATTTGGCTTTGGTATCTGAGCGCTGGTGGAAAACTCGCCGCGTTCGTACTTGGCAGATTAGCCCAGATGGCAAGACCGAGCCGAAAGTATTGTTTGATCGCTCTTGGGAAGATCGGTATAACGACCCAGGCATGCCCCTGTTGAAGCGCAATGCGGCTGGGCGGCGTGTGTTGCAAACCGATGAAGATGAGCGTTGTTTGTTTTTGGTGGGCGATGGGGCTTCGCCTGAAGGGGATCGACCATTTTTAGATCGTTATGATTTAAACACGCAGGAAAGCACGCGTTTGATGCATTCTGAGCCCCCCTTTTATGAGCGACCTGTTGCAATGCTTGATGTGCAGCGGCAGATCGTTTTAATGGGCCGAGAGTCTGTTCAAGAACCGACGAATTATTTTCTGCGTGATTTGTCGGGAGACGATTTAAAACAGGTTACAAATTTTACACATCCTTTGCCACATTTGAAAGATGTTCAAAAAGAGTTGATTATTTATCAGCGTGAAGATGGTGTTCAACTGACGGGCACGTTGTATTTACCGCCCGGATATAAAACCGAAGATGGCCCTTTGCCTTTGGTGATGTGGGCTTACCCGAGGGAGTTTAAGAGTGCCGATGCCGCAGGTCAGGTAAAAGATTCTCCTCATCGGTTTGTGCGTGTGAGCCCTTTGTCGCCATTGCCTTTGTTGGCCAGTGGTTATGCTGTGTTGGATGGGCCTACGATGCCCATTATTGGTGAGGGTGATCAAGAGGCCAATGATACGTATGTGGAGCAGTTGACTGCCAGCGCAAAGGCGGCGGTAGATGAAGTGGTACGGCGCGGTGTGGCAGATCCGAAACGGATTTGTGTGGGCGGGCATTCGTACGGTGCGTTTATGACGGCGAATCTTTTGGCACATACAGATTTGTTTTGTTGTGGCATTGCCCGAAGTGGGGCCTACAATAGAACGCTTACACCATTTGGTTTTCAGGCCGAAGAGCGTTCCATTTGGGAGGCGCCCGAGGTGTATACGGCAATGTCTCCTTTTATGCACGCCGACAAGATCAAAGCACCGTTGTTGATGATGCACGGTGAAGCCGATAACAATTCGGGTACGTTCCCCATGCAGAGTGAGCGTTTTTATAATGCACTCAAAGGGCACGGTGTGACGTGTCGGTTGGTGATGCTGCCACACGAGAGCCACGGTTATCGCGCGCGAGAGTCGTTGATGCAGATGTTGTGGGAAATGGTGACATGGTTAGATCAATATGCAAAAGGAGAATAAAATCGCGTGCTGGTATTGCCACTTTATTGATGATCCGTATATTATTAGGTAGGATAACTGTTGCTGATGCGATCCAAATAAGCAATCTCTTTCATGAAGTGGACCCACGTTGAGTCAAGACGCGAATAATGACGAATTGCTGTTAAACAGTGACAGAATTAGAGCAAAGTTTGGCAGTTATGGTATTGATGTGTTGCAAGACCGTGATCGGATCAGGGTTTCGAGTTTGTACAGTGTGCACATTGATAAATTTTTGGACGTTGTGAAAGATAAAATGAGGCAGAATTGAATTGTTTTTTTAGCTTGTGAGGATATTATGAAAGTGATACGTGTATGGACGTTTTGGGGCCTCTTGATCTTCTTGGGGCCATTTTCTTTGGTATCTGCGCAACAATTATCCGACTGGGCGAGTTGGGGGGGACCCACGGGAGATTTTAAAATACATGATGCAGAGGCTTTGTCTGATGATGGGGAATATGCCCTGAAGGTGGTTTGGAAAAAGGAGATTGGAACAGGCTATTCGGCTGTGTCTGTGTTGGGGCGTTTGGCGGTAACACTATTTTCTGATGGTGTGTTTGATTATGTGATTGCATTGGATGCCGAAGATGGCACGGAACGTTGGCGGTATAAGATCGGCCCAGCCTATTTGGGGCATTATGGTTCTCAGAGTGGGCCCTTGTCTACGCCGGTGTTGACCGAGGCGTTGGTGATTGGATTGAGCGCGCAAGGCCGTTTGTTTGCGCTTGATACCAAAACAGGCCAGCAGCGTTGGTCCACG
>JABIFK010000784.1 GCA_018650745.1 Candidatus Latescibacterota bacterium
GCTTTGCGTCCTTTGGGTGGGATGACACCGTTTGGATCGAATTGGTATCCGAGCTTTTCGAGCAAGATTTTGAGTTCGTCAAAACAGCCGTGTACATCACCAATGATGTCGAATGGGCCGGTTTCCTCTTTGCGGTTGACCCATACTTTTTCGCGGGTGATTTCAACGGTGTTGATTTCTTCTTCTGACTTGAGCACATAGATGCGTCTAAACCCTTCGCGTTTGAGGCGTCTGAGTGACTGGCGCAGTTGTTTGCTTTGTTGACCGATGACGTGATCGCCAAAGTTGCGATCGGCTCGGTTTGCATTTCGGGAGCGACAGGTTTGTTCGGGCAAGTCGAGCACGATGGCGATGGGTAAAACGTGATGATCTTTGGCAAGTTGTAAGAGGGATTTGCGTGCAAAGGCTTGTACGTTGGTGGCATCAATAACAGTGAGTTTGAGATTGGTAAGGCGTTTGGCGGCTACATAGTGTAAGGTGTCAAATGCATCATCTGTTGCGGCTTGGTTGTTTTCGTCATTGGAAACAAGGCCTCTAAAAAAATCGGACGAGAGGGTTTCGGTGGGTAGGAAGTGTGTTTTGGCAAAGGTTGATTTTCCTGAGCCAGATGCCCCGATGAGTACGACAAGTGAAAATTCGGGGAGGGAGATTTTTGTGCTTTGGTTTGTTTCCATTGTTGGGCCTGATTTGTTGATGAATGCCGAGGGAATACTTCAATAATGACTTTAAACGCCTTGCACGACGTCTTCTAAGCTCTGTACTTCTTCTCGTGTAAAAACGGCCATTTGGCTTGGCGCGCCCACTTCTGAGTCGTTGTGGCCAATGGGGTGGTATGTGACGGTGTACCCAAATTGTTCGCAAACGTGTGTGGCCCAGGTTTGAAATTCGGCACGTGTCCATTCAAAGCGATGATCGTGGTGGCGGAATTTGCCAGCAGGCAGAGAGGACCAACGTACGTTGTAGTCGGAATTGGGTGTGGTGATGATGACGGTTTTGGGGCGGGAAAATTCAAAGACGACCCGTTCGAACATGGGCAGGCGGAAGAGTTCAATGTGTTCGATGACTTCGACAATGGCTGCGGCATCACATGTTTCGAGGCGTGCATCGCGATAGACAAGGGAGCCTTGTAAGAGTTGGATGCGTCGGCGACGGTTTGCGGGCATCTGGTCTAATTTGAGGCGTTTGGCTGCGCGTTCTAATATGTGATGGGACACGTCAATGCCGATGATGTTGTCGAATTGTGGTTTTTGGAGGAGGAGTTCTAATAGGCGTCCTTCTCCACAGCCCAAATCGACAATGCTTTGCGCGCCGCTTTTTTCACATTCAGACACCACGAGTTGCAGGCGTTGTTTGTGCAGATTGAGATTTTCTTCAAGGGTTGCTTCTTCTGATAAGCTCGTTTGCTCTGGCAGCGCCATAGGTTCCTCTAAGAGTTGGCCAAATGCTTCTCGTTTTAAATAGTGTTGGTGCCGTAAATACCGATCGACAATGATGTCTTGTTTGGGGTGCGTGTTCAACCACCCTTGGCCGTGGTGGTGTAATTTTTCTATTTCTTCTTGGTTGACGAAATAGTGTTTTTCGTTGTCGAGAACGGGGATGAGCACATATAAGTGTGTGAGTAAGTCTTGGAGGCGGGTGGTGCCTTTTATGGTGACGGTATAATACGGGCTTTGGCCCCATTCGGGAAATGTTTCGTCTAAGGGGTGGGGGTGTGTTGTAACATCGTATCCTAAGGGGGTGAATAGGTCTTGGATGAGTTCGTGATCGTCTTTACAGGGGACAGCGTGCAGTTTTGCTTCGAGTGGGATGGGGTGTTGAACAAGGTCGGGGCGTGCGTCGCATTGGCCTTTTAGGGCAGAGCCGAAAATGCGGGCGATGGCGACGCTCGTGAAGGAAGATGCGACGTAGGGGCGGTCGTTGACGTATTGTTCGATGGCGAAATTGCCTTTGTGGCCCCGTTTTTTTTTGAAGCGATCTACGTCTAATAGGAGAGCGGCTGTGCAAACCTCTTCTTTTGCTTCGGGGTAGAAGACGTGGGCTTGGCCGAAGGAGAGGTCGAAGGATTGGAAGCGGTTGGGGTGTTTGTGGAGGAGGTGGCCGAGGTCGGTGGCGGGGTTGTGGGTTGTGGTGATGGTTAGGAGCATTGGGTTTCCTGTTTTTTTTAGAAGCTTGCCTTCGGCGACCCACTTTTTAAACGACTAAAAAGTAGGCAAAAAGTCGCCCCTCAAGTGCCGGGGTGGCTGATTTTCCGCAAATACCGTTTGAGGGTGCAAATAATAATGTGGCCTACCAGAGAAGGTGTTTTTGTAAAGTATATGGGCACAGGGAATAGGTGCGGAAAATCGTGGGTGGTTCTGAGCTTAGGTGTGTGTTCTGGAGTGGCATGTTATTAAACTTTAAAAAGAGGTTGCAGGTCTTCTAAGATGGCGTCGAGTTCTTGGTGGTCGGCTTGGTCGAGGTCGGGGGCTGAAGGACTGCGCATGTGGGTGGTTTGGAAGATGCCGCGGCGTTTTAGGACTTCTTTGCAGACACGGAGACCGAGGAGCCAGGTGAGGTTGATGAGGGGAAGGAGGCGGTTGAAGATTTGTCGGGATTTTGTTTTGTCGCCCGCTTGATGGGCATCCCAGACTTGGGCGTAGACGTCGACGACGTGAGCGGCGGGCATGAAGCCTGTGGCACCGCGTTCCATTTCGGAGAGCATCCATCGGCCGTGGGCACCGCCGAAGATGCCTTTACAGGTGTTGCCTAAGGCTTGGGCGACTTCGCTGATGTGGTGGGCGCTGGGGTCGTTTTCTTCTTTGATGTATTCGATGTGTTCGACTGCGTCGAGTAGGCGTTTTAAGACGGCTGTGCCCATGGGAGCGATGCGGGCGTGTTGGACCATGATGGGAAGTTGAGCGGCGTTGGAGATGGCTTTGAAATAGTCGATGAGGTCATCGCCTTTTGCTGGGGTGATGTAGGGCGGCATGGCGATGACGGCGTTGGCGTTGGCTTGGGCGGCTTGGGCGGCGTGTTCTGCAGCGACAGGTGCACTGGGTGCGGCTACGCCAGCAACGACGGGGATTTGTCCGGCATTTGCGGCGACAACACATTGGAGGCCTTCGTAGCGTTCTCGATCGGATAGGTAGTGGAACTCGCCTCCAAGGACAGGAAAGACAAGGCCGTGGGCACCGGTTTGGATGCAGAAGGTGACTTGTTTTTTGAGATCGTCGAAATTGATGCTGCCATCATCGTTGATGGGGGTTTGTAAGACGGGGAATATGCCTTGCATGGTGTTGTCCTTAGGGAAAGTAGAGGATGCTGAGTAATAGTCACAGGTCTAAAAGTCACAAGTCTAAAAACAAAAAATCAATCAACAGTCTTTGACCTGCGATTTGTGACCGATTTTCCTACATGCCTAATCTGACATCGGCAGCTTGGTAGGGCTGGAGCCAATCTTCGGGAATTTGGAGACCAAACCCTGGACCGGGAGGAAGGCCGAGTTTGCCGTTTTTGGGCATGGGTGTGCCGGGGGTGGTGCGGTAACAGCGGCGACCGGATTCGGAGGAGGAGCCGATGTAGCATTCTTCTAAGGGCACGCCGGGGTCTGAGGCTTGGAAAAGTTCGATGAGGGGTGTGTTGGGCATGGCGGCTGTCCAGTGTTGGCCAAAGAGGTTGTTGACGCCTGTGTGTAGGCACATGGGAATGTTGGCGGCATCGGCTGCGTGGGCCACTTTCATGGCTTCGGTGAAACCACCGATCCAATGGAGGTCGGCTTGTATGAGATCGACTTGTCGTTCTTCTATGGCGCGAATGGCAGGATGGCGTGTGGCCCAGTGTTCGCCGGTGGCGATGGTTTGCCAGGGGATGCGTTGACGCAGGGCTTTAAGGCCTTTCCAATCGTGTGGCATGAGCATTTCTTCCATCCAGTTCATGCGATAGGGACGTAGGGCTTCGCACATGCGCACGGTATAATCGACGTCGTAGGCCATCCAACAGTCGAGCATGAGATCGGCATTTGGACCAATTTTTTCACGGGTTTTGGCTATGAGTTCTACGGTGCCATCGATGCCTGCTTGACCATCAACGACGCCATAGGGACGTGCGAGTTTAAATTTTGTAAAACCGAGCTCGAGGCCCCAATCGACGTCATTTCCTGTGAGGTAGACGTCCATTTCTGTTCGGGCGGGGCCACCGGCCAAACGGTAGACGGGTTGGTTGAGTACTTTGCCCCACAAATCCCATAGGGCCAAATCTACACCTGCAACGGCACGGGCCGAGAGGCCTTCGCTGCCAAAGGAGAGGGTGCCGCGCCACATGCGGTCGTTGCAGCGGTCGATGGCACCGACTTCTTCACCGATGAGATGAGGGCCGAGTATTTCGCGAATGAGAACGGCTGCGACATTGCCAGTGTCGGTATATCCCAAACCATAGGTGCCATCGTCGGCTGTGACTTTGACCCAGATGCCTTCGCCGGGTTCTCGGCGCTGAAGCGGTGGATCAAATTTGTTTCTGGGTGTGGCTTGTTTGAAGAC